>JABJHA010000008.1 GCA_018662005.1 Rhodospirillaceae bacterium
CATTTTTTGATAACGTCGTGCTGATCCAACATAAAAACCCCAGGCTTTAGGCCTGGGGTTTTTATGGTGGGCACGACTGGGATTGAACCAGTGACCCCTGCAATGTCAATGCAGTGCTCTCCCGCTGAGCTACGCGCCCTTTTATCGGCGGCTGTTGGTGCGCCGTAAGGAAGGGGGTTTTAGTCCGATCCGGCGAGCTTGGCAAGTCCTAGTGCACCGTAAAGCATCCTGTGTTATTAGAAAACAATGTCTGGCTCCCCGAACAACACCCCGTCCTCACCTTTGGACATCCTGCGCCCCGGCAAGTGGTCGGCACCGCTGGTCTTTGCCTCGCCCCACAGCGGCCAGGATTATTCGCAGGCGTTTATCGATGCCTCGCGGCTCGACCCGCTTGCTTTGCGCCGCTCCGAAGACGCCTTTGTCGATGAAATTTTCGCCGCCGCGACCGCTTACGGAGCCCCCCCGCTGCGGGCCCGTTTCCCCCGCGTCTATGTGGACCCCAACCGGGAACCCTTCGAGCTTGACCCCGCCATGTTCAAAGACGCCCTTCCCGCCCACGTCAACACGACCTCGAGCCGGGTCGCCGCGGGGCTTGGCACCATGGCCCGGGTGGTCACCAGTGGTGAGGAAGTTTACAACGACAAGCTGCACTTTGATGATGCCAAAAGCGCCATCGAAGCCACTTACATCCCCTACCACGAGGCCCTGAAGGGGTTGCTTGAAGAAGCCCGCCAGCAGTTCGGCGGATGTTTGCTCGTTGATTGCCATTCCATGCCGTCGGTCGGCGGCCCCATGGACCGGGATCCCGGTTTCCGGCGTGTCGATTTTATCCTTGGCGACCGCTACGGGGCGTCGTGCGCGCCTGAACTCACCGATCTGGTCGAACAGACCCTGCAGTCCATGAATTACGTGGTCACCCGCAACAACCCGTACGCTGGCGGCTTCACCACCGAGCATTACGGAAAGCCCGAAGCCGGCTGTCACACCCTGCAAATTGAAATCAACCGGGCGCTCTATATGAACGAGATGAAAATTTCCCGCAGCGACGGCTTTGAGAAATTGACAGAAGACATCAACCGATTGATGGAGGTTCTCGCCACAATCGATCCCAAAACCCTGGTGGCCACATGAACAACACGCTTGTCCGTGACGTCACGGAAGATGACTGCGCCGCCATTCAGGCTATTTACGCCGACCATGTCCGGGACGGGCTGGCCAGTTGGGAAGAAACACCGCCGGACGTGGCCGAAATCAACCGTCGCATGGCGGAGATAAAAAAGGGTGGATTCCCTTACCGTGTCATCGAGCTTGATGGCGTCGTCAGGGGCTACGCTTACGCAGGTTCCTACCGGCCCCGGCCAGCCTATCGCTTCACCGTTGAAAACAGCGTCTATGTGGATAGCGCCAGCACCGGAAAAGGCCTTGGCGGGCGCTTGCTGGAAGACCTGATTGAACAATGCACAAGCCTTGGATTCAGGCAGATGATCGCCGTCATCGGGGATTCGGCCAATACCGCCTCGATTAAGCTTCATGCCCGTTACGGCTTCGCCCATAGCGGTGTTATGGGGGCGCTCGGCTTCAAGCACGGACGCTGGCTTGATCAGGTATTGATGCAATTACCGCTGGGCGAAGGCGACAAAACCCCGCCCCAGTGAGTTTTTGGCACGACCATTGCTAGATACCTTACGGGTATTTGGAGCAACGGTTTATGTTTATACGGTTTTTACTGGTTTTAACGGCGTTGACGGCGGCCTTTGCGGGCTCCCGTACCGTCCATGCTGAAACGGTTCAAGCCATTGGAAACGCTCAAGAATTATGCGATATCCAGGTCGCCCGGGTCGAACGGGCCAGAAGCATCCCGCAGCACCTTCTAAAAGCCATTTCACTGGCTGAAACTGGTCGCTGGGACGCGCTCCGGCAGGAAAATTATGCCTGGCCATGGACCGTAACGTCCCTTGGTAAGGGTCATTTCTTCCCTGACAAGCAATCCGCATTGCGATTCGTTCATCGCCTGAAAGCGCGCGGTATCACCAATATTGATGTCGGTTGTATGCAGATAAACCTGTTTTACCACGGTAGCGCCTTCGCCAGCCTTGAGCAGGCCATGGACCCGGCCACAAACGTCGCTTACGCCGCCCGTTATCTGAACGGGCTGTACAGGACGACCCGGTCATGGACCAAGGCGTCGGGCTTTTATCATTCGACCACCCCCAAGCGCGCCAAGGCCTACAAGATGAAAGTTTTGAAGTACTGGAACCAGCAACGCAAATACGCAGCACTTCAGGATCGCAAATCTGTCGACTACGCCCGCATGGCGACCCTGAACAAAAACCACAAGGCGCAAAAAGAAGCCGCCCTGAGCAGCGCCGGCAAATCGGTTCGCGGCAACCAGATGGCGGCCTGGCGGACGGATGATCCGTCCGGCCACGACATGGCGACACTGGCGGCCATGCGACGGGTTTCAAAACAGGCCCAGTGGCATGAAAAGTATTTTGGCAGCACCAACAAGGGCAAAGGCGAGGCCTTCGCTAAAAAGCGCCGCAAACAGCTTGATAAGTGGCGGCTGACACGGGTAGCCGCAAACTAGACCACCCCGGCCTTCCTCAAGGCGGCAATTTCCCCCTCATCAAGGCCGAGCATGTCTTCTAAAATCTGGACTGTGGCCGCGCCCAGCGCCGGGCCCAGACTGTCGACCCGGCCCGGCGTTTCCGACAATTTGGGCATCACGGCCGGGATAACCACCTCGCCAATGGCCGTATCCTTATCGGTGATCGTCGCCAGGTTGCCGCGGGCATCAATATGGGGATCTTCAAAAATGTCGGCGATGGTGTTTAAGGGGGCGCACGGAACCTCGAACTTCAGGCACAGTTCCATGACCGCCTGTTGGTTCAGTGAACCGCTCCAGGCGGCTACCAGTTTGTCGACACGATCACGGTTGGCAAGGCGCTTGCGTTGCTCGCCATAACCTTCTTCGCCACCCAGTTCGGGACGCGCCATAGCCGCGACAAGGCGCTCGAACATTTTATCGGTGGTGCAGGCGATGGCCACCCATTTGCCGTCACCTGTCGGGAAGTGTCCATGCGGACAGGCATTGGCGGTTCCGACCCCTTCGCGACCACGCACGGCGCCGTCTTTGGCATAAACCGGGGCGATTTCATCGAGCACCCGGAACACGGATTCATAGAGCGCCACATCGACCATCTGACCGGTGCCGCTGGTATCACGCTGACGCAGGGCCAAAAGCACGCCAACCGCCCCGTACAGGCCGGACAGGTAATCGGCAAGGGATGTCGAACCCGGTGTCACCGGTGTCTCACCGGGCATCCCGGCGAGATGGCTTAGACCGCCAAAAGCATGGGCGATCCGGGCAAATCCGGGGCGATCGCTATAGGGGCCTGTTTGCCCGTAGCCCGATACCCTGAGCATCACAAGCCTGGGATTGATCCGGGATAATTCATCCCAGCCCAGACCCCATTTCTCCATCGTGCCAGGGCGAAAATTTTCGCACACCACATCGGCCTCACAGGCGAGCTTTTTGAATATATCGGCGCCTTCAGGGTGGGAAAGGCTAAGGGTCAGCGAGCGCTTGTTGCGCGCTTCGGACAACCAGGCCAGGGTCGAATCGGGACGCCCCGAAGGGGTGCCGAAACGACGGAACGGATCGCCACTGCCGGGCTGTTCCACCTTAATAACCTCGGCCCCGAATTCTCCCAGGATGGAGGCCGCATACGGGGCGGCAATAAAGGTCGCCACATCAAGCACGCGGATACCCGTAAGTGGTAAGTCTTGCATTGTCATCGAATCATCTCCACATCAGATAACAACAACCGGAAACAAAATAAATTCAAGACTTTTCATTTACGGCCCTTTGAGTCTACAAGGTGCGTCGTTAAACTTGCAGAAGATCCCAAGACAATGAAATCACGCCAAAACGCCGACGTTCTGCCCTCCATGATCGAACTCAAAGGCAAGAAAGTCGCCGACATCGGTTGCGGTGATGGCTCGCTGACCCGCCTGATGACCCGCCACGGCGCCGATGTTATTGGCGTCGAACCTTCCCAAGAACAGTTGGAGCGGGCACGCGCCGCCAAACCGGCGGGCAATGAGATCTATACCGAAGGCCAGGGCGAGGATCTTTCCTTCAAGGATAACAAGCTGGACCTGGTGGTTTTTTTCAATTCCCTGCATCACATCCCCATCGACAGCCAAGACAAGGCGCTTTCGGAAGCGGCCCGGGTTCTTAAGCCCGGCGGTATGGTTTATATCAGCGAGCCCATGGCCGAAGGCGAACACTTTGAACTGATGAAGCCGGTCCACGACGAAACCAGCGTCCGCAACGCCGCCTGCAAAGCCATCGGCAAAGCCGCCGGGCACGGCCTGACCCCGGAAACCGAAACCACTTACCTTCATCAGTCGCTCTACCCGGACTACGACACATTTCGCAACCGCATTCAGGCGATCAACCCTGGTCTTGATGATGATTTTGACAAACTTGAAAAGACCCTGAAAAACAACTTTGACAGCCTTGGCCACAAAACCGAGGAAGGAACCTGCTTTGGCCAACCCATGCAGGTAAACTTGCTCGTTAAAACCGGCTAATCCCCCGTCGTTATCTCCTCTATTGTTCGGTCAACCAAATATGATACCTTTTTGAGGCGATCAGGGACGAAGAAGTCGGTTCTGTCCTGGGTGTTATGGCGTGTCTGAAACACGCTAACGGACTGGGTTAAATGAGCAAAAAGATAACTTTTGAAGTTCAGATCCTGCAAGGCGGGCGTTGGGAAACCCACGCCTCGTATCCGGGCGACCAACAGGGTCAGGCGATCCAGGACGCCAAGGCGCTGGAGAACATTTCCACCGTCACCAGCGTCAAGGTCATTCGCGAGGAAATTGACCCCGATAGCGGGGCGGCACAGGAAAACAACATCTTCGCCAGTTCCAACTTGCCCGATGACCAGCAACCGGTCGGCAAAATGGAAGCCAAGAAAGCCAAGGTAGCCGGTGGCGGGGGTGGGGCAAAAAAAGCCGCCCCTGCGGCAAAAAGATCGGCCAAAAAAGCAGCACCCAAGAAATCATCCGGGATGATGGCCGGGGCGGAAATTCCACAGCAAATTGAAAGCTTCAACCCCGACGATGAAAAGGAAGAAGCGACGTTTTCTATCTTTGGCTTGCTGATCAAGCTGTTGATGGCGTTGATGTTCAGCACCATCATCGCTTCCTTGATTTCCAGTCTGGTTGGTGTGTGGTTGCGTGAATCATCGTTCCGGGCCAATACCCAGTCCAATATTCTTTTCGGGCTGTTCATCGGCACCTTTGCCATTTCTTTGATTTCCATGGGTATGTCGCTTATTTCCAAGGCGAGATTGAAATCCGCCGGCAGGCCCAGGCCGGTCAGGGCGGCGGCCCCTGCCAAAGCCAGCACTGCCAAGCCGAAACCGGTTGATAGCAAGAAAGATCACTTACCCACCAGCTTCCGCGATGAGGCCGAAAAAACGGCGAAAGAAAGCAAGGAAGACGCTGATCCGGAAGAAGAAAAAAAGAAAGACCTGGAAGAAAAGAAAGAGGAAGAAAAGAAGGAAAAAGAGGAAAAGGCGACGCCTGAAGCAGACGCCGAAGCCGACGCCGAAGCCGACAGCGAAATCGGCGCCGAGGTCGGCGCCGGGATCAACGCGCCCTGGGTCAAAAAGCAACAAAAGTTTGTTATGGATTATCTGCTCGCTGCCATGGAGCAGGGCGGCGTCGACAAAACAAAACTCGACAATTTCAACAAGTTCGGGGTCAACCTGTTCATCGCCGGGGCCTGTGAAACCCTGTCCCAGGAACACAATCTGGACGGCAAGACCATGTCGATGGTGATCAGCAAGCCGGTCAGCTATATGGGCTTCAAGCAACGCGATGCCGAGGCCTTCGCCGACCGGATTCAAGGCTACCTGCTTGCCGATTCCAAATATATGCAAGCCTATCAGGCCGGTCGCAGCGCCATGAAGAGCCACCTGGAGGAAGACCCGGAAGCCTCTGAACAACTTCAAAAAGCGCTCGAAGAATGGAACAAGCCGAAAGAAAAGGCTGAATCCTCTGGGCCTGTCACCGTTCTGTTCACCGATATCGCCGGATCAACAAACATGACCCAGACCATGGGTGACGCCGTCGCCCAGCAAGTTGTGCGCGCCCATAACCGCATCGTCCGCGATGCCCTGGCGCAGTTCAACGGCACTGAAATCAAGCATACCGGTGACGGTATCATGGCGTCCTTCTCGACCACATCCAACGGCATTGACGCGGCAGCGGACATGCAAATGGGGACGCTCAAGCACAATGCCAACAACCCGGACCTTCCCCTGGGGTTGAAGATTGGCCTTAATGCCGGTGAGCCGATCGCCGAAGACAACGACCTGTTTGGCACCACCGTTCAGTTGGCGGCGCGTATTGTCGACAAGGCCCAGGCCGGGCAAATTTTCGTCTCTGCCACGGTCCACGGTATATGTGGAGGCAAAAATTACGCCTTCGTCACCCGCGGCCCCTTCGAGATGAAGGGCTTCGACGGTGGCCTGACCCTGCACGAACTGATATGGGACAAGGATGGCGTTATGCCCGAACCGGATCCCGTGCCTGTTCCTGAACCGGAGCCAGAGCCGGAGCCGGAGCCGGAGCCAGAGCCAGAGCCAGAGCCGAAACCGGAACCGGAACCGGAACCGGAACCCGAACAGACCCCGGAGCCGGAGCCCGTTGCCGAACCAGCCCCGGCGCCAGCGCCTGAACCTGAACCGGCTGCAGAGCCCGAAGACATCGAAACACCCGCCCCACAACCAGCCCCGGATGCTGAACCCGCTGCCGCGCCTGCACCTGAAGAGCCGCAACAAGCAGCCCCAGCTCCCGCAACCGCCAACGGCGACACGCTCGAGGCAGATGAAACCAAGGATCAGTGACCCCTCGTGTGATGGGACAAGGGCGCATGAAACGTTGGTATTCCCTGTTTTTACTTCTTCCCGCACTTGTCCTTGCGGGCAGCCATGCGGCTTTTGCGGCCCCCCGCTGCCCGCCTCCTGCGCAACCGGCTCGCGTTAACATCACGACCGCCCCGGCCAAGGTGGTTTATAAAACCGGCCACAGCCGCAGCGACCTTAAGCGTATGCAAAGGGCAAAGGGTAGACATCAGGGGGCCGGAAACTGGCGGGTTCTGGGTCTGACCCTGACCGAATTCAGGTACGCCATCAAGACTTCGGCGAGGCTCATCCCGATCAACGGCGGCGGTTATTGCGCGCAGCCGGTATCCTACGATCTGACCATCGGGTTTTCCGATTTTCTGGTCCATATCGACCGCCAATACCGGCGTGGCAGTTGTGAATTTGCCGCCATCCGCGACCATGAGATTTCTCATGTGACGCTTTTTCGCAGTAATCTTTCGCGTTACATGCCGATCATCAGGCGTCAGGCCAGGGAGGCGGCAGCCAGGGTCAGATCGGTGAGCGTGCGCGACCCGAACAGCGGCGCGGAACGCCTTCAGGACCAGATGCAGCGCCGCATGAACCCGCTGATCAGTAAACTCAACCGCGAGGCCGATAAATCCAACGCCCGCATCGATACACCGGGCAGCTATCGCAATGTCCACATGCTCTGCGATAATTGGTGATGGCAAAAACCCCGATCCAGATTACTGATGACCTGTTTCTCGACCCCGGTGAAATCGAAGAGACCTTCATTCGCGCCGGTGGCCCTGGCGGTCAGAACGTCAACAAGGTTTCCAGCGCCGTCCAGTTGCGCTTTGACGCCCGCCACAGCAAAGCACTGTCCAATGCGGTTTATTTGCGCCTGAAGTCTCTGGCCGGACGGCGGATGACATCCGAGGGCATCATCATCATCGAGGCGAAACAATTCCGCTCCCAGGAGCGCAACCGCGAAGACGCCCTGAACCGGCTGACCGCTTTGATCCGCGAAGCGGCAGAACCGCCAAAATACCGCCGCCCGACCAGGCCCAGCAAGAAAGCCAAAGCCAAACGGATGGATACCAAGAAACAGCGAGGACAAACAAAAAAAGACCGCGGGCGGGTTTCAAAATTTGACGAGTGATCTTGTTTAAGAACCTTAAATCAATTGAGCAATGGTCGGCTTGAGATTGGCAAAATTATCGATCACCCTGTCTGCGCCGGCTTGCATCAGGTCGGCTTCATGGTCATCCAGGCAATGATCGCCGCCGCTGAAACCGACCACCACCATGCCGGCCGCTTTGCCAGCCAGGACACCATTGCAGCTATCTTCCACGACAAGACAATTTTGCGGCTTCACATCCATGGCCTTCGCCGCATGTAGGAAGAGATCCGGTTCGGGCTTGCCCCTGCTCACCATATCGCCGGAAAACACCGCATCTGTAAAAAGGTCGGCAAGCCCGGTATGGCCCAGTTTCCAATGCAGACCTTCATTGCCTGTGCTGGAGGCGACACATCGGTTGATACCCAAGGAGAGAATGGTTTCCCGGACACCTGAAATCACGCTCAGACCGGTTTCAAATTGTTCCCTGATATAGTCATTCAGGGCCTCAAAAAAGTCCTCCGCAAGCGGTTCGCCAAGGCGCTTCTCGGCTTCGGCGGCCAGTTTCAGCTGCCAGGCGTCGTACGGCATGCCGGTGAAGTCTTTCATATATTGCCGACGCTCATACGCCAGTCCCGCATTTTTGAGGAATTTCAGTTCCGCCGGAATTAAGATTGCCTCGCTGTTTACCAGCACCCCGTCACAGTCAAAAATCACCAGTTTCATAGAAGACCATACCTTGTTGCCGGGAACATGAGCCTGTTTGAATTGACCATAGAAAGGTCTTATCGACCAATCACGATTTATTACGGATCGATGATCATATTCGCCAGAACCACACTGGTTTTTACAGCCTTTTTCATGTACAATAATCTATTGGAGAATGTCCCTCTTTCAAGCGGCGGGGATGGTCTTCCAATCCACGATCTCCGCCCGGAACCATAAGGAGACGGATCATGGGTATGGCCATCACACTTAAACAATATCTCAACGACTGTCAGGTCAGTTTTGAAGAGATCGAGCATCCCTATCAGGCGACATCCATCAGCACCGCTAACAGCGCCCGCGTCGCCAGCGAGCTTCTGGCCAAAGGCGTCCTGTTGTATGACGAGGAAGCCTACGTCATGGCCGTCCTGCCAAGCGATCACATGATTGACCTGGACAAGATGAATAGCTGCTTCGACCGGCGTTTCAAAATGGCCGATGAAAAGGAAATAGAAGCCCTGTTCGAGGATTGCGATCCCGGCGCGGTTCCCCCCATCGGCGCTGCATACGGCATGAAAGTGATGTGGGATGACAGCCTGTCAGGGAAACCGGATATCTATTTTGAAGGCGGCGATCACCGCACCCTTATCCATATCTCGGGCGATGATTTCAGCAAACTGATGACCGGCGCCAAACACGCGGGTTTCAGCACCCACGTTTAATCCTGTGACGGATGCGTCGATGAGAACCCTTCGAGGGCGTTCATGCGCCCGACAAGCGCCCCAAGGCGCGGGAATTTCGCCTCGTCGATGAGGTCCGGCAGGACGATGTTGATGAATTCGTAAGTCACCGCGGTGGTGATGTCGACTTGGCTCATTTCAGGCCCGGCCAGCCAGCCGCCGTCTTCGGGGGCCGCTGCTTCGAGCGCGCTTAATCCCGCCAATGCCTGCCCGGTGGCAGCGTCGAACCACTGATCCCAGAACTTGTCTTCGGGACGGCGGTTCTTCTCGTAGTGGGCGACAACGCCCTTTTCAGCTGCCCCGACAGCCAGCGACAAGAGCCTGAGTGCTTTGCGGCGTTCAGGCCCCGCAGCCGGAAGCAAGGCCCGCTCAGGGCCCACCAATTCGTCGAGATACTCAAGAATGGCGATACTGTCGATCAGCACTTCGCCATCATCAAGAACCAGCGCCGGGACCCGCCTGAGCGGGTTGAGTTCACCAATGGCCTGCACGTCGGTGGCGGTGCTCAACGCTTTGCGCTGACATTCAAAACCAAGCACGTTAAGGCTCACCAGTGTTCGCCTGACAAACGGCGACAACAATCGACCGATAAGTATCACGTCTTGTATTCCTTTCTTCTAGGCCTTGATCCGTTCACTTTTGGGATCATAGAACGGTTTTAGCGAGGCCGTTGCCGGGAAACGCTGGCAAGAGACTTCGATTTCATAGCTTCCGGCGTTAACGTAATCCGCATCGACACCGTCATCACATTCCACATACCCCATGCCGAGGGATTTACCGAGCGCATGGCCGAACATGCCTGATGTGATGTAACCGACGATTTCGTTGTTGCGCCAGATCGGTTCGTTGTGAAACATCAGTGGTTCCGGATCATCAAGGGCGAACTGGACAAGCCGTTTCTTGACACCATTCTTGCGTTGCTCTTCGAGCGCATCCTTGCCGATAAAGCCGCCCGGCTTGTCCCAGGCGACGGCGAAGCCAAGGCCCGCTTCAACGGGGGTGTCTTCACCGGCAATGTCATGGCCCCAGTGGCGGTAGGCTTTTTCGGTGCGCAGGGAATTCATGGCGTGCATCCCTACGTGTTGCAGCCCATAATCTTCCCCCGCCGCGACGATCAAGTCGTATACGCCGGTGGCGAATTCTGTCGGGATATAAAGCTCCCAACCCAGCTCACCAACATAGGTAATGCGCGAGGCCCGGACCATGGCGTAACCAAGCTCAATCTGCTGACTGGTGGCGAACGGGAAGGCCTCATTGGACAGGTCCGCCGGGGTCAGGGTTTGCAAAAGCTCGCGGGATTTCGGCCCCATGACGCTGACCATGGCCATACCGGAGCCAACATCGGTCAGGACGGCGTGAGCACCTGTCGGGATATTCTTCTTCAACCAGTTGAAATCCTTAGCTGCCGACGAGAAAGCGGTGACGACCATATAGCAGTCTTCGGCGGTCCTGGTGACGGTCAGATCGGCCTCGATGCCACCCTGTTCATTAAGCCACTGGGTGTAGACGATCTTGCCCACGGGCACCGACATATTATTGGCGGCAACCTTGTTGATAACCGCCTCGGCGTCGCGCCCCTGCAGCAGGAATTTTGCAAACGAGGTTTGGTCCAGCAAGCCGACGTTTTCACGGATGGCCATGTGTTCCTTGCCTGAATGGGGGAACCAGTTTTGCCGCCCGTATGAATATTCATAAACGGGCTCGACCCCTTCGGGTGCGAACCAGTTTGCCCGCTCCCAGCCACCGGCCTCGCCAAAACAGGCGCCTTTGGCTTTCAGACGGTCATGCAGGGGGGAGGTTCTGGCCATCCGTGCCGATTCAAACTGACGGAACGGCCAGTGCATGGCATAAAGAAGCCCCAGCCCTTCGACCGTGCGGTCATGCAAATACTTGGCGTTATTCTGAAACGGCAACATGCGGTTGATGTCCACATCCCACAGGTCCATCGGCGGGCGCTTGTTGACGATCCAGTCGGCCAAAACCTTGCCTGCCCCGCCAGCGGACTGGATACCCGTCGAATTGAAACCGGTGGCGACGTAGAAATTTTCGACCTCCGGCGTCGGCCCCAAATAATAGCGATCATCGGGGGTGAAGCTTTCCGGCCCGTTAAAGAACAGCTGGATGCCGACATTTTCCAAGGCTGGCAAACGGCGCATGGCGGTTTCCAAAATCGGCTCGAAATGGTCGAAATCATCGGGCAGCTGGGTGAAGGAGAAATCATCGGGGATGCCGCCCATGCTGGCCATACCCCACGGCTTGGCAACCGGCTCGAAGGCTCCCAGCAACAGTTTGCCGGCGTCTTCCTTGAAATAGGCGCAGTTGTCCGGATCGCGCAATACCGGCAGGCCGGGAGTCATGCCTTCAAAATTATCGGTGACGATATAAAAATGCTCGGCGGCGTGTAAGGGAACATTGGCCCCGGCCATCAAACCAAGCTCGCGCCCCCACATGCCGGCGCAATTGACGACGACCTCTGCCTGGATGTCGCCCTTGTCGGTGGCGACGCCGGTGATCCGGCCATCCTTTTTATGAACAGCGGTGACCTTGGTGTCTTCAAAGATTTTGGCACCGCCCATTTTCGCACCCTTGGCCAGCGCCTGGGTCAGGTCGATGGGATTGACCTTGCCGTCTTTGGGCAGGTAGACCGCGCCGACCACATCGTCAATGTTGATCAGCGGCCACTTGGCTTGCGCTTCCTTAGCCGATATGACGTCAACTTCCAGGCCAAAAACCCGGGCCATTGATGCGCCACGCTTGAGTTCCTCGAAACGGCCTTCGCTGGTGGCAAGCGAAAGTGAGCCATGCTGGGCGAAGCCTGTCGCCTGCCCGGTTTCTTCTTCAAGACTGCCAATCATCTCGGCCGTGTACTGGGCCAGCTTTGTCATGTTCTGGGTTGCCCTAAGCTGCCCGACAAGACCGGCGGCATGCCAGGTGGTGCCACAGGTCAACTGCTTGCGCTCAAGCAGCACGACGTCACTCCATCCCAGTTTGGTCAAATGATAAGCCAGTGAACAGCCAACAATACCGCCGCCAACGATGACGACCTGGGCCTGGGTGGGGAATTGTTTCGACATGACGTTACCTCGTTTTTAAATGTTCAATATGATGGTGGGGTAACAACCCAGACGACCGCCGTTGGCACGTCGCCGGGATTGTGACAGGTGTGAGGAAGATGGCTTTCAAAGGCGAAGCTGTCACCGGTCGCCAGAGTTTGAGTGTTACCGGCAACGGTCAGCTCAAGGACGCCTGAAACCACATAGCCGCCCTCCTCGCCTTTTCGGGAATAGGGCTCGCCGGTGCTGGCCCCGGGTTCCAGGGTGGTCATCAGCATCTCGATTTGACGACTCAGGTTTGGCGACAACAGCTCTTCACTGACCCCGGTTCCCGTGTAACGCAACTGTCGCCGGGTATCCTTGCGGACAATGAAATCACGCTCGTCTTCTGCGGCCACCGCATTGCCCTGAAAGAACCAGGTGATCTGAACAGCCAGCGCGTCGCTGATCAATTTCAGATTGGGAATGGTGACCGGGGAGATATTGCGTTCAACCTGGCTTAACCAGCCCGTCGAACGACCGACTTTAGCAGCCAGCTGCGGTATGGTCAGGCCCTTGGCCTTGCGCAGATCGCGGACCTGAAAGCCAACGGGGATTGAGTCATTGTGCTTGATCATCTGACTGTCTTCTGATCACCGGGAGATCGTGTTGACGGACAACTTCAAGGGAAAAATTAGGCCTCATCCCGGCAAAAGTAAATGAAATAAACAATGTAAAATTTCATTTTTATGAAAAATATTGAAAAAACAGACCCTTGGCGGCGCATTTTTTACACTTGCCAAATCTCTAATACACGATATGAAGAGCCCCTCTTTCCTCGCCCCCTGAAAATGGACATGCCAAACCGTGATCAAGCCAACGCTTGCAGCTTTTGCCGATCGCCTTTCGGCAGCCGATTGGCGAGACAGGGAACTTCCCCCGTTCACCCCCGGCCGCATCAAGACCGAGGTGCTTTCGGGGCTGACCGTTGCCCTGGCCCAGAAATACGAAACCCTTGGCAAGACCATCCAGTTGCGCCATCTGTCGCCAGACTGTCACCGGTTGCTCAATCGGGCCGGTCAATTGATGGTCGATTCAGATGATGATCCCAGTTACGGCATCGCCGTCGACTATTCCATCAAAACCGGAATCATGGGCAGCCATTAGGCGGCTGTCCGAACAAGGGTGAACAATTCCGTTTCGTGGGCCCGCCCACGCAACTGAACAACGCCCTTTGAGACGGCCTGAAAAGCTGTGTCCAGGGTGATGTGTTCGAGTAATTCACCTGAAATCAAAAGTCCACTTTGCAACGCCTTGCACTGTTGCTCGATACGCGCCGCCGTGTTGACGGTGTCGCCGAAATAGGAAATTTCCTGTTTCTGGTCGCCGATCTGACTGATCACCACCGGGCCGCCGTGCAGGCCAATGTGGTAAGACGGCACGGCCCCGAACTCAATTTCATACTGGTCAGCCTTGCCAGCCACGTAATCGTCAATGGCGAAGCAACAGCGGATCGCGCGCATATTGGCGGCCCCGGTTTTAAGTGGCCACGTCACCACCACCTGATCACCCACATAACGATGAATATCGCCACCATGTTCGATGATCGGTTCGGTGATATCGAAAAAAAATTTGGTGATCAGCTTTTGCACCCCAACATCACCTAGACGCTCGGCCAGCGCGGTCGAACCGGCCAGATCAAGAAACATGAAAATCTTGTCCTCGCGAACTGGCTGGCGGTATCTGCCGAGGATAATATTTACCAGGGTATGACCGCCTAGAATGCGGATAATCTGATTGATCGTCTGAACCACGAAGACGACCGACAAGACGACAATCAGGATGCGAAGGAATTCGGGTTTGAAAATAAAGTCCAGGCTATAAAGCCCATGGAATATCGCCCGCCCGAAGATACCACCACCGATGACGATAAACACCAGCACCAAAGACTTTAAGGCGATGGCGGTGAGAAAATAGAGCTGCCTGATCCTGGCGCCATAGCGGCTTGGAATCAGAACAATTTCGAAGAACCAGACCAAAGACCCACCAAACAGCCACATAATGCCGCCATGGACCATGGCCGTGGGCCGATCCACTTCGCTGCCCAAGTCACCCACAGAGGCGTAAAAGACTCCCGTCAGTCCGGCCAGGATCGACAGAATGACGAACAGTCGAAGCCGGGATGCCATCAATCGGGACAAATCAACTCCCCTGTTTTAGGATCTCAGTGGTCGGAGCCGCGCTTGAAATTGAATTCGGCGCCCTCGCGTATGCCTGAAGGCCAGCGCGTGGTCATGGTTTTCAGGCGGGTGTAAAAGCGTACGCCCTCCATGCCATGGATATGGTGATCACCGAAAAGCGAGCGCTTCCAGCCGCCGAAGCTGTGATAGGCGACGGGAACCGGGATCGGCACGTTAATACCGATCATGCCGATTTTGGCGCGGCTGGCGAAATCGCGGGCCGCGTCACCGTCGCGGGTGAAGATCGCGGCACCGTTGCCATATTCATGATCGTTAACCAGGCCAATGGCGGTGTCATAGTCCTCGGCGCGAACGACGGAAAGAACAGGTCCGAAGATCTCGTCCGTATAAATGGACATGTCAGGGGTGACCTTGTCGAACAGGCAGCCGCCAACGAAGTAACCGTTCTCATACCCTTGAAGGGATATATCACGGCCATCAACGACCAGTTCGGCACCGGCGGCGACACCGGCATCCACGTAACCCTTGATACGATCCTGTGAGTCCCGCGAAATAACCGGACCCATTTCAGAGTCTTCATCGGAATAGGGGCCAACTTTCAGGGCACTCACTTTTGGCGCAAGTTTTCCGACCAGCGTATCGGCGGTCGCGTCACCGACACAGACGGCGACGGAAATCGCCATGCAGCGCTCACCGGCTGATCCGTATCCGGCACCCATCAGGGCATCGGTGGCTTGATCCATATCGGCGTCGGGCATGACGATCATGTGGTTCTTGGCGCCGCACAATGCCTGCACCCGCTTGCCGTGGGCGCAACCGGTTTTGTAAATGTATTCACCAATCTGGGTCGAACCGACAAAGCTGATGGCGTCAATGCGCTCATCTGTCAGCAACACATCGACGGCTTCCTTGTCGCCGTTGACGACGTTGAGAACACCATCGGGCAGACCGGCCTGGCTTGCCAGTTCGGCAATCCGAATGGCGACAGATGGGTCACGTTCGGACGGCTTCAGGACGAAGGTATTGCCACAGGCAAGGGCCACCGGATACATCCACATGGGGACCATGGCCGGAAAGTTAAACGGCGTGATACCGGCGACGACGCCGACAGGCTGACGAATGGTGTAGCTGTCAACGCTGGAGCCGACATTTTCGGAATACTCACCCTTCAAGGCCTGCGGGATACCGCAGGCGAATTCGACAACTTCAATGCCCCGGCCAAGCTCTCCACGGGCGTCGGGCAGGGTTTTGCCATGTTCCGCCGACAGCAGTTCAGCCAGTTCGTCCGTATGCTCGATCAGCAGTTCACGCAATTTGAACAGCACCTGGGTGCGTCTGGCTGGCGGGGTCGCGGCCCAAGCCGGAAGGGCGGCGGCGGCGGCGGCTATAACATCACGAACCTCATCGGCGCTTGCCAATGGAACCTGGGCCGTCACATCGCCGGTTGCCGGGTTGAAAACGTCGCCCAGGCGGCCGCTTTTCCCTTCGACTAATTTACCATCGATAAAATGGTTCAGCGTCTTGGTCATCTTTCTTGATCTCCTTTAGAGGTTCGCCAGAACATCGCGCAGGATGCCGCCGATTTCGTCAATATCACTCTTTTGGGCAATAAATGGCGGGGCGACCAGGGCGCAGTCCCCGGTAAATTTAACATGCAAGCCAGAAGCAAAGATCTTCTTCATGGCCCGGGTGCCGGCGATGCCGGGGGCCTCGCCGGTTGAAATGTCGATACCGGCAAGCATCCCGTAACCACGAATATCGGTAACCTTGTCCAGATCCTGCATATCATAAATCATGTCGAGGAAATATTCGGACATTGCCGCTGACTTATCGAACAGGCCATCATTTTCATAAATGTCCAGGGTCGCCAGGCCAGCCGCGCAAGACGCCGGATTGCCCGAATAGGTGTAACCGTGGAAGAATTCGACCGCCCCGTCGGGTGCGGCATCAACGACGGTGTCGTAGATTTCATCCCTGACGGCGACAGCGCCCATGGGCAGCACGCCATTTGTCAGGGCCTTGGCCATGGTCATGATATCCGGGGTGACGCCGAATTCCTGGGCGGCGAATGGCTTACCCAAACGCCCAAAGCCTGTGATCACTTCATCAAAAACAAGCAGGATGCCGTGGGTGTCACAAATTTCGCGAAGCCGTTCAAGATAGCCCTTGGGTGGCACCAGACAACCTGTTGAACCGGCAACCGGCTCGACAAAACAGGCCGCAATGTTACGCCCACCGAGCAACTGGGCGAAACGTTCAAGGTCTTCAGCCATTTCGGCGCCGTGTTCGGGCTGGCCGCGACCAAAGCGGGCTTCCGGCGTCCAGGTGTGGCGCATGTGCGCGATACCGGGCATCACGGAGCCAAAAATTTCGCGGTTTTTCATCAGGCCGGAAAGCGAAGTGCCGCCAATGTTGACGCCATGATAGGCGCGCTCGCGCGAGATAAACCTGGAACGGTGCCCCTCGCCGCGGGCGCTGTGATAGGCCATGGCGATTTTCAGGGCAGTGTCGATGCTTTCAGAACCGGAGTTGGTAAAGAACACATGGTTGATTTCATCGGGGGTCAGGGCGGCGACACGGCTTGCCAGCTCGAAAGACGGCGGCGAGCCGATCTGGAAATGCGGGCTGTAGTCGATTTCCATCAACTGCTTGGCCACGGCGTCGGCGATTTCCTGACGGCCATGACCGGCAGCGCAACAGAACAGGCCGGATGAGCCATCTATGACGCGGCCGCCGTTATGATTGGTGTAGTGCATGCCCTCGCCCTTGACGACAAGCCGGGGGTCGGCCTTGAAGTCGCGGTTGGCGGTAAATGGCATCCAATGGCTTTCAAGACTGTTGGTCGTATACTGCATTGGATAAGCTCCTGTTTCACGCACCCTGGTTTGGCCCATCGGTGCAGATCATTTCAATGATAAATAAGGGCGTCTAACTTGTCCCCGTATAGCAAACACCGTAGTCTTTCCGGCTTCGGATATTGTAGAGCCAATTAACGTTTTTTGCCTAGGCCAACACCATGCGAGACCAGCTTTTTCATCTTCGCCGCGAGGCGGGAAGCAGCATTCAGGTGCAAATCCGTGAAATGCTGGTTTCGGCTATCCTTAGTGGCCAGATGCCCGGCGGCGACCCACTGCCGTCCAGCCGCAAGATGGCGAAAATCCTGAAAGTTTCCAGAAACACGGTGGTCCTCGCCTATCAGGGGCTGGCCGATGACGGTTATCTGATATCGAAAGAGCGCAGTGGCTTTTACGTCGATGAAGATATCCTCGCCGGTCGCCTGATCCCATCGGATGGGACAAAAGAGAAAACAGAAGAACCGGCCACAGCCGATGCCCCGGACTGGGAAGGCCGCTTTCGCCTGCGCCCCTCGCAGGGGCGCAGGGTCAATCGACCGGTCGACTGGATGGATTACCCCTACCCCTTTATCTTCGGCCAGGTTGACCACACCCTGTTTCCGCTTGCCGCTTGGCGCGACTGCAACCGCCAGGCCCTGGGCTCGAAGGAGCTGGAAGCCTGGACCCGGGACGCCTACGGCGCCGATTATCCAATGCTGATTGAACAAATCCGAACCCGCCTTTTGCCGCGCCGGGGCATCCGCGCTGATAATGACCAGATCCTGATCACCATGGGCGCACAAAACGCCCTGTACATGCTCGCAAGTTTGCTGGTTTCAGAAACCACCACTGTCGCCCTTGAGGAACCGGGCTACCCGGACGCCCGCAATATTTTCAGCCTGAAGACACGGCACCTGAAACCCATTGCTGTCGACGAACACGGATTGCCCGTCGATGATCGCCTTGACGGTTGCGATCTGGTTTATGTCACCCCCAGCCATCAATACCCGACCACCGCGACCATGCCCCTTGAACGCCGTCAGGCGTTGCTCAAGCGCGCGGCGGAAAAAGATTTCCTGATTATCGAAGATGATTACGAACCCGAAGCCAGTTACGTGGCCGAACCGACACCGGCCCTGAAATCACTGGATGACAATGGCCGGGTGATTTACATGGGCAGCATGTCAAAATCCCTGTTTCCGGGCTTGCGCATCGGCTATCTGGTCGCCTCCAAAACCTTCATAGACGAGGTCAGGGCCCTGCGTTACCTGATGATGCGTCATTCACCGACCAACAACCAGCGAACAACCGCCCTGTTTCTGTCGCAAGGCCATCATGACTCGCTGGTCCACCGCCTGCACCGGGCTTACCGGGCGCGCTGGGAACGCATGAACGAAGCCCTGTCCCGACATCTTCCCCGGTCCTCGAAAGCACCATCCATCGGCGGCACCAGTTTCTGGGTCGAAGGCCCTGACGGACTTGATGCTGAGAGGCTTGCAAAAACCGCAGACGGGCGCGGCCTTATCATTGAGCCCGGGCGCATCAATTTTCTGGAAGCGGACGCACCAAGCAATTTCTTCCGGCTCGGCTTTTCGTCAATCCCGACGGAACGAATTGATCCCGGCATTGAATTGCTGGCGCAACTGATCGAAGAGCAAGTCGGTTAGGACAGAGGAAAGACAGATTTCTTGCACACGGTCCTGAGAGCGAAGTTGGACTGAATGCGCAAAACGTTGGGAAGCCGCGACAGGTAAAGCGTGTGAATACGCTCGTAGTCAGAAGCATCCGATGCGGCGACCCTGAGAAGATAATCGAAACTGCCTGCCATCAAATAGCACTCCATGATTTCAGGACACTCCGAAACCGCCGCCTCGAAATCACCGAGATTTTTCTCGCTTTGCGAGGTCAGCGAGACCTCGACAAAAATATTTGACAACTTGCCGATAGCGGCCTGATTGACGAGCATCGTATAGCCTTCAATGATACCCGATTCCTCCAGCAGGCGGACCCGTCGCAAACACGCCGAAGGCGACAAGTTAATGCGCTCGGCAAGCTCTGCATTGGACAGGCGGCCTTCCATTTGCAGGTTTTTTAAAATCGTAAAATCTATGTCATCAAGTTTCATAATTAGAATATTATTCTACTAAATACAGATAAATCAAAATAATTCGCGTCTTTTAGCCCTTTATCCCATCAAATTTTGAAAGCACCTTCAACGCCAATCCTCCTACACTCGGTCCATTATTTTCTTAAACCAGATTATGGAGGCAGCAATGTTGATTGGCGTTCCCAAAGAGATTAAAAACCATGAATACCGGGTCGGCATGACCCCGACAGCGGTCAGAGAGCTGATCCATCACGGTCATAAGGTGATTGTCGAAACCAACGCCGGTATGGGCATTGGAATGGACGACGGAACTTATGAAGCCGTCGGCGCAACGGTCCTTGGGACCGCAGCGGAAGTTTTTGAAAAAGCCGACATGATCGTCAAGGTCAAGGAGCCCCAGCCCGGCGAATGCAAAATGTTGCGCGAGGGGCAAATCCTGTTCACCTATCTGCACCTGGCCCCGGATCCGGAGCAAACCAAACTGCTGGTCGAATCCGGCTGCATTGCCATTGCCTACGAAACCGTGACCGACCGCAAGGGCGGCCTGCCGCTGCTCGCCCCCATGTCGGAAGTCGCCGGACGGATGTCCATTCAGGCTGGTGCCAGTTGCATGGAGAAAGCCCACGGCGGCGCCGGTGTCCTGATGGGCGGTGTTCCGGGTGTCGCCCCTGCCGAGGTTGTCGTTATCGGCGGCGGTGTGGTTGGCACCAATGCGGTAATGATGGCCATGGGCATGGGCGCGCACGTCACCGTTCTGGATCGTTCCATCGACCGCATGCGCGAACTGGACACGGAATTTGGCAGCCACCTGAACACCATTTATTCGACCGTCGATGCCATCGAGAATTATGTTCTGGCTGCCGATCTGGTCGTCGGAGCGGTGCTGGTGCCGGGTGCTGCTGCACCCAAACTGGTGAGCGCGGAAATGATCAAGAACATGCATGCAGGATCGGTCATCGTCGATGTCGCCATTGATCAGGGCGGTTGCTTTGAAACGTCCCACGCGACGACCCATGCCGACCCCACATATATCGTTGATGACGTCGTCCATTACTGCGTCGCCAACATGCCCGGCGGTGTCGCCCGCACATCGACTTTTGCGCTCAATAACGCTACCCTGCCCTTTACCACGGCACTTGCCAACAAGGGCTACGCGCAGGCATTGCTTGATGATCCGCATTTCCTTGAAGGACTGAATGTCCACACCGGAAATGTGACATACAAAGCGGTTGCAGATGATCTTGGTTACGCGTATCAACCTGCTAAGGAAGCTCTTGGATAAATCCTATATGGAGAAACGTCGATGACCCACGCACCCAACTCGCTCGCCGCCAGGGATCTTGCCTATAGCTTGCATCCTTACACCAATCTGGCAGTCCATCAGGAGCGAGGCCCCATTGTTATCACCCGGGGCGAGGGAATCTACGTTTATGACGATCAGGACAATCAGTACATCGAGGGCCTTGCCGGCCTTTGGTGTACTGGCCTGGGCTTCAGCGAAAGCCGCCTTTTCAAAGCAGCCCAAACACAGTTTGAGCAGTTGCCGTTCTCTCATTCGTTCGCCCACCGGGCAACCGTGCCGGTCATCGAGTTATCTGAAAAAATGGTCGAAATAGCCCCGGGTGACTTATCGAAGGTCTATCTGGTCAATTCCGGATCCGAAGCCGTTGATACGGCCATCAAGATGGTCTGGTACTATCACAACGCCATCGGCAAGCCCGAGAAGAAGAAAATCATTTCACGCAAGCGGGCCTACCACGGCGTCACCGTCGCCGCCGGTTCCCTGACCGCGCTTCCTTACGCCCAGGACGGATTTGATTTACCCATCGACCGCATCCTGCACACCGATACGCCTTGCTTCTATCGCAATGGCGAGGAAGGCGAGTCCGAAGAAGATTTCGCCACCCGGTTGGCCGACAATCTGGATAAACAGATTGAGTCTGAAGGCCCTGATACAGTTGGCGGTTTCATCGCCGAACCGGTGATGGGCGCGGGCGGCGTCATGTTGCCGCCCAAGACCTACTTTGAAAAAATCCAGAAAGTGCTTAAAAAACACAGTGTTCTTATGATTGCCGATGAAGTCATTTGCGGCTTTGGGCGGACCGGCCAGATGTGGGGCTGCGACACCTATAATATCAAGCCCGATCTTCTGACCTGCGCCAAGCAATTGTCATCGGCGTATCTGCCTATTGGCGCTGTCATGGTCACCGAACCCGTATATGAAGCCTTTGTCGAGCACAGCCGCAAACTGGGTATTTTTGGAACCGGCAACACTTACGGCGGCCATCCGGTCGCCGCCGCCGTTGCCCTTGAAACCCTGAAAATTTACGAAGACGACGACATCATGGGCCATGTGCGTGACGTTTCGGTCAGGTTCCAGCAACGCCTTGCCGGACTTGCCAGCCATCCGTTGGTCGGCGAAGCCCGCGGTGTCGGCTTGATCGGTGGCGTGGAAATCGTCGCCAACAAGGAAACCCGGGAACAATTTCCGCCTGCGACCAAGGCCGCTGCGCTCGTTGCCGAGAAAATTCTTGGCGAAAAACTGATCATCAGGCCCCTGCCCGGCGACGTTATCGGCATTTGCCCGCCGCTGATTGTCACCGATCAGGAAATCGACGATATCTTTGATCGCATCAAACGTGGATTGGACGCCGCCCAGGAAGCTCTCGGTTAAAGGTAAACAGGCTTGCAAGGGCATTAATGGCTTCTTACATTAGTACGCACTCGTTGTTTTTTAGCCGATGAGAAAGCGTCTGATGGACGGAAATCCAAACCTCACCGTACCCCATATCTATATCGTTAATGATGAGCGCGTGCATCTCGAAGAAATTCGCCTTGTCCTGAGCCACCTGTTCGAGGTGAGATCTTTCGATAGCAACAATGCAGTCCTCGAAGCCATGGCTGTAAGCAAGCCCGATCTGGTCATCGTTGATGAGAGAATGCTTGAAAGTGGCAAGGGCTGCCTTTTCGACAAACGCAAACATTCTGATCTGAAATCAGTCCCATTTATCGTCTCGGGCCATGCAAGCGCCAGTCAATATATAAGCGGCGAGGGCTCCGGGGCTGATCGCCTTCTGATCAGGCCGTTTTCCAAAAACGCCATCCTCATGCAGGTATCGGACGCCATCAGCTACAACTTTGAACAGAAATGGGAAAATCTGCCGGAACTTGAAATGACGACCCTGCAAAGCACGCTTGGGGAATTTCAGGATATTTCCAAGGCAATCGAGGAAAACCGGCCTCTTGACCTTCAGGCTTCAAGCGATAGCTGCCAACCGCTGGTCCAGTCCGTCAACGATCAGAATTTCCATGGCATTCTCGATAATATCCGCGGCCACCACAACTACACCTACGTTCACTCACTCAGGGTGGCCACGTATCTGTCTATTTTTGGTCACGCCATTGGCATTCGCGATGACGACCTGCTGACCCTGGCCACCGGCGGCCTGCTCCATGATGTGGGCAAGATGGTGACACCCCAGGAAGTGCTCAACAAAAGCTCCAAACTGGACGACACCGAATGGCAGTGTATGAAGCAGCACGTGGAGAATTCTTCAAAAGTCTATGATCAAACACCGGATATCACCCAAGGCATCCGGATCATCGGCGAACAACACCACGAAAAGCTCGATGGCAGCGGCTACCCCTTGGGCCTGAAGGGCAAGGAGTTAAACGAACTGGCCCGGATGTCGGCGATTGTCGACATCTTTGGCGCACTGACTGACGAGCGCTCCTACAAAGAGGCATTCCCGCCTGAAATGGCCTTTGATATTCTCGGCGAAATGACGGCCCAGCTTGACCAGCGACTTGTCGGGATATTTCGCGAAGTTCTGGAAGGGCATGGAGAGCTGGCCGCCTAATAATGGGGCGGCGGCGGATCACCCGATTCGGGTGCGTCAGCGGCGGCAATACGGGTCGCCACTTTTTCTTCCAGTTCCTTTATACGGCGGGTCAGGCGCTCAATGGTCTGCCATTGTTTGGCCAGCTCGTCGCTCAAATCATGGCTCATCACCTCTTGATGGGCCAGCGCTTCTTCCAGCTGATTAATCCGTCCCGACTGCTCCTCACTCATTGACCATCCCCGTAATCTTCGGCGACAACCGCCAGACAATCGCCTTTGCCGACAAGCCCCGGCACCCCTTTACACAGGATAACACCGGAACGTCCGGCATGATGCACAAGGGGTGAGCGTTCGGGCGTTTCGATAAAATGGATCTGCCCCAGCGGCTGGTCCTTCTCAACATCATCGCCAAGCCCCATGAAGGGCTCATAAAGACCATTATCCCGGGCACTGGTGAAGCACGCGCCGTCCGGCGTACACATCAGGCGTGTCGGTGGCAGGCCCAGCTCTTCGCGGCTAACCGGCTTTTCATCAACAATACCAAGGTGGGCGAGAATGTTCCTGACCCCGGTTTCGGCAATGGCGATGGTTTCAGGCGTTGCCGTACCGCCGCCGCCAAGTTCCGTTGACAGGAAGACCTTGCCCATTTCTTCGGCCGTTGTGTCGATCATTCCCGCCGCGTCCAGTTCCCGCAAAACTAGTCCGGTCGGGGCCGCGAAGGCTTTCATGGCGGCCAGGGTTTGGCTCATTTGCTTTTCGTCGTCCAGTTCATGGATAACCGCGCAGGGCATGAAATCCAGGGTCTTGCCACCGGCGTGAAGATCGACGGCCACATCGACCATCGGCAGGATGTGGTGGCTGACAAAGTGGGCGATCATCGAGGTGACGGTGCCATCACGGCTGCCCGGAAAGGCGCGGTTCATGTTCATGCCATCAAGGGGCGACAGGCGCTGGGCGGCGCGAAAGGCCGGCAGGTTCAGCGCCGGCATGATGATAACCGTTCCACGCACCTGACCCGGTTCCAGTGAACCCATCAGTTTTGCCAGGGCTATCGGGCCTTCGTACTCGTCACCGTGGTTGGCGCCGGTGAAAAAGACCGTTGGACCCTGACCACCGGAAATCACGGCGACGGGAATTTCAATGGCCCCCCAGGCGGACTGGTTGGTTGAATGGGGGACGACCAGATGGCCGTACTGTTTTCCCGTAGCGCCAAAATCTACTGTGGCGGATATTTTTGATGTTTCTGTCGACGCTTTCATGACCCTGCCCGGTTGCGGCGTAAAAAATTAATCCGTAACCGATTTAGGCCCTTGGGCCCGCCATCGTCAAGAAAGATGCGCTCTAGAGCCGATCACACATAAACGGAATCACTACTTGATTCCATTTAAGTGTGTGAATCGGCTCGCTCTTTTAAAATCGATCAGTTTTTCACGTTTCGTTTGAACACAATGTGTTCAAACGAAACGTGAACTGATCTAGTCATTGTTCTTTGCAGGATTGGATTTTCTTTTTTTGGAAAGTTTTGAAGCATAAAGAAGGGTCTCATCAACCATGGACGCACATTCTGATTGGCGCTGACAGACCGGGCAATTTCCATCGCCAAAAAAATAATTCTGGCAAATAGCGTTGCGGATGCCATTTCTTGCATCACTGTCTTCCCCCATCCCCATTGACGTTTTTCCTTTAACATCAAGATAACTAAATCGAAACTTGTAACTATTCTTAATTGGTTACTTTTACGGGAAAAACATTGGAATTGACACTGTCACTTATGACAGTTTCTACAACGCTGTTTTAAAATTACTATGAGAACTTGTTACATGGCTGAAAAGGAGTCTGAAGACTGATCACGATGATCGGCAATGTTGAAAAACATCACTTAAAGATGCCCCAACGGCTTTCTATCAAACATCCAGCAGCAATAGGGTGAGCCAAAATTGGATAATAACGACAACATTAGCACTTTAACCAGCAGACAGCTGGAATGCCTGACCTGGAGCGCCGCCGGCAAAAGTTCGTTCGAGATCGGCCAAATTCTTGAAATTTCCGAACGTGGTGTCAATTGGCACATCAACAACGCCAAGAAGGCGCTCAGTTCAGTATCCCGCATTCAGGCCGTTGCCCGGGCCGTTCACCTGGGCCTGATTTCTGTAAAATAAAAACCAGATTTCGAGCGCCACAGCCTGGGGAAATTCTATTTCCCTTCTTCAACATCCACTTGATCCCTGTGGGTGGTGACAATCCAGACCCCCAATATCACGATGACACCGCCCATGAGTTCGACCAGTGACAGGCGTTCGCCCAGGAACAGCATACTACCGATAATGGACATAACCGGGACCAGCAACAGAAACGGCATCACCTGATTAACCTTGTAGATGCCAAGCAATCTATACCAGATCGCATAGCCAAGGGCGGTCATGATCAATCCCATATAGATAACGACGCCCCAGCCGATCCAACCGGCGTTCTGAATGGCTTCCCACTGGCCATCCTCGAACAACCAGGAGGAAACAAACAGTTGTGGCGCTGCAAAGACGGCGACCCAGGCGATCAGGGTAAAGCCGCCGAGCTTGCCGCCCAGGCCCTTGATCATAATCTGCCCGAAGGACCACACACAGGCGCCGCTGGCAACCAGAAGAACGGGCAGCAGATCACCCTGCAAGCGCGGCTGTCCAGCGATCAGCATGACACCGGCAAAAGCCAACGCCATGCCAACGGCGCGGCGCCAACCAAGATGTTCCTTTAGAAGAATCGTTGCGAACAGGGCCAGGAACGGCGCTTCAAGCTGCACGATGATAACGGCGAGGGATGCGTCAATGCCGTTCAGGCCTGTAAACGTCAAACTATACTGAAAGCTGGCACTGACTATAGCGATCCAGAAAATTTTCCACATCAGCCCCCATGGCGGTCGGACAAACCAGACCAAGGCAAGAGCCGTGACGCTAAAGCGGAAAGCCATCAGCAGGATCGGCGGGAAGCTGACATAAACGAACGCGACCTTGGCAAGGGTAAAGCCAAGACCCCATAACATGGGAACGGTAATCGCCAACAGAATATCGACAGGTTTCACACGCAAATCCTTTTTTTCCTTCTTAAACCAAGAAGGAAAACATAGCTAAGGAAATGCTCTAGTGACTTGTGCCGCTGGAATAGGTGATCTTGTTGAAGACATTATACTTTCCTGAAGGCTTGACCATCTTGATGCGCTTGACCTCTTTAAAGGTCTCTGCGTCGTAGATAACCAATGCCCCGTCCATATCCCAAACACTGACCAGGGCGAATTTGCCATCACGGGTAAATTCAACATGGGCGCCGGTTTTGCCCGGTGCCGGTTTCAGGGTTTTGACGATTTCCAGGGTTCGCTTGTCGATAATGTGCAACAAGTCCTTGTTGGGGCCGAAGAAAACATCAGTCCAGGCGTAGGGGGTGTTGTCGTGGCTGCGCATGAAAAAGCCGGGGCCTTTGGTTTCAATACGCTTGATGGTTTTCCATGACTTTAAGTCAATAACGCTGATCACCGCATCCTTCAGGTGCGGGGTCGCCATCACCGGGCGGCCTTCGTATTCAAAGGTGATGCCAGAACCCAAATGGGGCATCCCCGACAGATCAAGATCGGCGATTTTTCGTCCCACCCGCATGTTGACGACCTGGCCGTTTTTACCGTTGCGGGCCGCACCAATCAGGTTGACGTAGGACTGGTCGAAAAAGAAATCGTCAAGATAATCATCAAGGATAATCCGCCGCACCGGGAACGGTCCGTAATCGAATGCCCCCTCCTCCATGCCCGGCTGGTAATTATGGATCAGGCCCTGGGGCACCGGTTCGGGATCGTCCTCGTATGACATTTCCCAAATTTCCGGAATATCTTTCAACGCCGCGATAAAACTGTTGCGCGGCGGGGCTGTGTAAACGGCGCTGACGCGCGAGGGTGTTCCGTCCTTGCCGATAACAGGAATAATCTTGACCGGCTTCAGGGTTTCACTGTCCATGATCACCAGCGTATGAGGCAGGGTATTACCGGCCGCCACCCAGCGACCATCGCCGGAAACGGCAATATTGCGGGTATTGATACCGATACGGATTTCGGCCACCGTTTTAAAACTGAACAGATCGTACTTGCTGACCCAGCCATCGCGGGAAGCCAGATAGACAAAACGCCCGTCCGGTGAATACTTGGCCCCGCCATGCAAGGCGAAGCGGGATTTAAACCGCCACAGGGTCTCGAAACTGTCACCGTCAAGAATACTGACATGATGATCGCCGGTTTCGACCACCGTAAACAGGTTCAGTGGATCGGCGTTATGTTTTGGCGTCTCTGGAAGTCCAGCGGGGTCGTTGTGGATGATATGGCTGGCGTTCATTTCAGGCAATTTCCACTGCGGGATAGCGTCCAGAGGGGTGTAAATGAAATCCACCAGCGCCTTGATCTCGGCATCGTCAAGGGAGCCTTCGTAAGCAGGCATTTGCACCGCCGGGCGACCATCGGCAATGACCTCAATCGCCTTGTCTTTGGGCAAGCGGCCAAGATTTTCAGGAAGCAGCGGCGTGCCCATGCCGCCCAATCGATCCGCGCCGTGGCATTCAGCACAGTGTTCAGCGTAAAGGGCCGCGGTGTCAGGGGTTTCGGCGCGCGCCACAACAAGGCCGCCAATCAACAAGGCGGCAACAATAGAAATCAAGAAACGCATAAGTTCAGCCTGCCTTGCGGGAAGCGGAAAACGGCGTCATTTTGATTCTTCCGGTGGCGCTGTTTTCGTCAATTCCGATTTCATCATCATCCAGATAACAGGCCGGATCTTCGGCCCACGGATCGCCGGTGATCTGATCGGCCCGAACCCGGGTATTGCCGCCGCAAATATCAACATGGCAACAAGCCGCACAACGGCCTTTCAGGGGCCTGGGACGGCTTTTCAGGCCCGCCATCAGCGGATCGGAAGTATCTTGCCAGATTTCCGAGAACGGCCTGTCCTTGACGTTGCCAAGGCCATAATGCCACCACATGGTGTCCGGGTGCACTTCCCCGACGTTATCAATATTGGCGACGTTGACACCCGAAGCGTTTCCGCCCCACTGAACCAGCTTGGCGCGCATGTGTTCTGCGTGATCGGGGTAATTTTTTTCAATCCACTTGAGCAGATAAACCCCATCGGCATCATTGTTGCCGGTAACGAATTCCTTGGTCTCACCTTTACGGATTCCTTCAAGACAGCGCTCGAACAGCATATCCATGGCGTTGCGGGTCATCTGGAAAATGGCGTCGTCCTTGCGGTTATGGTTGCCGCGGCCAGCGTAATTCAGATGCGAGAAATAAAACCTGTCGATATTTTCCTGATCGAGAAGGTCCAGCATATCACCCAACTCTGCGGCGTTGTCCTGGGTCATGGTGAAGCGCAAGCCGACTTTAAGGCCCTTTTCACGACACAGGCGCACCCCTTCCATGGATTTATCGAACGCCCCTTCGAGACGACGGAACTTGTCGTGGGTGTCGGCCATACCATCGATGCTGACGCCAACATAGTCGTAGCCGATGTCGGCGATTTCATCGATCCGGGTTTCGTCGATCAGGGTGCCGTTGGTTGACAGCCCGGCGTAAAAGCCTAAGGATTTTGCCTGCCTTGAAATCTCATAAATATCTGGGCGCAACAGCGGCTCGCCACCCGATAAAATCAGCGCCGGCACCCGAAAAGTCTTCAAATCGTCCATCACCGCAAAAATCTGCTCGAGCGACAGCTCACCTGGGAAATCCTTGTCGGCCGAAATCGCGTAGCAGTGCTTGCAGGTCAGATTGCAGCGCCGGATCAGGTTCCAGATCACGACGGGACCGGGTGGATCACGCCGAACGCCAACCGGGGTCGGGTTGTCTATTTCGCTGAGGAATTTGGTTAAACGGAACATTTCTTCAAGCCTGCAGTCTAAGACCGGATTTCTTCAATATCCGGGTGGAGTATAATATTCTGTGATCGCGGGCGGCGTCGCCCAAAATCGTCAAAATTTGCCGGGTATGATTTTCGACACTTTCGTGATCCCGGCCATGGACCATGCAAAACAGATTGTAGGGCCAGTCGGGCAAATGCCGGGGCCGGTGATAACAGTGGGAGACAAAATCCAAAGCCCCGACCCGGCGACCCAGGGCGCTGATTTGATCATCGGGAACATCCCACACGGTCATGCCGTTGGCCTTGTAGCCGAGCGCGTAATGGTTCGGCACCACGCCGTTACGACGAATGACGCCGGATTCCAGCATTTTTTTCATACGGGTCATAACTTCTGACGGTTCCGCCCCGACAGAGCGAGCAACATCGTCATAGGGTCGCAAGGAAAGCGGCAGGCCTTCCTGGGTGGCGACGACAATGGCGCGATCAAGATCGTCCATGATCAGGCCTCGAACCTGAGGCCGATAAAGAATTCTTCCTTTTTCGGCATGTTGTGAACGACAAGCCCGGTCGCTGCTTCGATTTTGGAAATGGTTTCAGCCACCCCTTCCGGCGTTTCAGTGGCGAGAACGAACCACATGTTAAAATCATGGTCGCGGGCGTAGTTGTGGGCGACTTCATCAAATCCGTTGACGATTTCGGCAATTCGCTCGTAGTCATCTTCGGGGACTTCCAATGCCGCCAGGGTCAAACCACCACCCATTTTTTCGGCATGATACATGGGCCCGAAACGGCTTAAGGTTCCGTCTTCCAGCAGGCGTGTTACCCGGGCCAGGGCTTCTTCGGCGTCGATACCAAGGCTGGCCCCGACTTCGGCGAACGGTTCCGCTGACAGCGGAAATCCGCCCTGATAATCGTTGATCAGGGCGCGATCGATGGCGTCCAGTTGAGCGCTCATGCCACCGACTCCAGTTTTTGCGGGCTGTTGCCATAATGGGCACCGCGTTGTTTGAAACGGCGGCTGCTGAACAGCACATCCCGAGCAGCCGCATCGGCGCCACAGGTGCGGGCAAGCTGTTCGACCTGCTCAAGAACATCGTCGCGCTTTTGTCCGTGGACCATGCAAAACAAATTGTAAGGCCAGTCAGGCAAGCGGCGGGGACGGTGGTAACACAGGGTGACAAAATCAAACTCACCGAAACAGCGGCCGACCTGGGCGACCTTATCATCGGCGACATCCCAGACTGTCATGGCGTTGGCCCGGTAACCCAGTTCGTGATGGCGGACGATCAGGCCAAAGCGCTTGATGCGCCCGTCAACCTGCATGGCCGACAGGGTTTCAATGACGGCGGCTTCGCTGATGCCGACCTGTTCTGCGATAACGGCAAAAGGTCTGGAAACCAGTGGCAAACCGTCACCAAGGGCGGCTACAAGTTTTTTTTCGTGGTCGCTTAATTCCATTGCAAGTCAAATCCCAAATCAAGGTGGTAATCTTCCAGCATTGGCAGATTGAGCACCTTGATCCCGGTCATGTGTTCGATGTCGTCAATCACCTGATCGACGCCCTGAGCGTCAGCGGCGGTGACGACAAACCATAAATTCAGTCGGTGCTCGCGCTCATAGTTGTGGTTGACCGCGTCGAAATTACTGACCACCGCGGCCACTTCCTCCAGCCGGTCAGGCTCGACGGCCATCGCCGCCAGGGTGCTGTGACCGACCGTGTTGGGTTTGAAGACAGCGCCGACGCGGCTCAAGGTACCGTTTTCTTTCAGCACTTTCAGGGCCTCGATGACATCGTCCTCGCAGACCCCCAGCTTTTCGGCAATGGCGGCGTAAGGACGTTCAACCAGCGGGACGCCGCGCTGAAACCCGTCGATCATTTTCTTGCTCAGCTCGTCCATTTTCAAAGTCCGGTCTTGTGGGCGCGTGCCGTGAAAAAGATACCGCTTGGCTTGAGAGCCGGAAGTTCTTTTATGACTTCTGCCGTTTTGGTGTCGTAAACCTTGACCACATCCAGATCGCGCACCGATAGCCACACTTCTTCGCCGCGTGGCGTAAATTCCATGTGCAGGACGCCTTTGCCGGGGGTCAGTGTCTTAACCAGTTTCATGGTTTCCGCATCGATGACCTGCACCGTATCGTTACGGGGAACGGCGAAGTTGACCCACACCTGGCGTCCGTCAGGGCGGGCCATGACAAACACCGGCTGGCCATGAACCGGGATACGGGCGACCTGTTTCCATGTCGTCATGTCGACGACCAGAACCTCGTGATGGCCGACCGCAGGCATGAACGCGTAGCCACCGGCGACGGCCCAACCTTCCAGATGCGGCATCTTGTAAACGGGCAGCTTTTCTTCACCCCTGCCATAATTATCAAGAATACGGGTGACGCCTTTTTCAAGATGCCACAGGTCGAGCATGGCCATACCATCCTCGCCGAACAGCCCTGAAATATAAGTGCGACCGTCAGGCGTTATCAGGCCGTCATAGGGTTGATGGCCGATGTCGGTGAACTTGGTAATGGCAGGTTCTTCAGGGTTGCTCATATCGGCGACCCAGATTTCGTCACTGTCATAAAGGGCGAAGACGAACAACTGCCCCGGCGCGTCAACCAGACCGATGACTTTTGACTGTGTTGGCAGATCGGCGACCAGTTCCAGCGTTCCCGTATCAAAAATTCGCACCCCGCCGGGTTCATAATTGGAAACGGCGACGAGACTGCCATCCTGTGAAATCGCCCCGCCGATGGCGTTACCGGCCTGGATGACACGGGCAACCACTTTGGCCTTAAGCATATCAACCTTGCTGAGGCCGCCGTCACGGCCAAAGACGAAGGCGTAGCGTTCATCGCGGGAGAAAACCACCGAGGCGTGACTCAAATCACCCAAGCCATGAACCCGCGCCAGACGCTGACGGTTGCTGCTATCGACGATCAGGGCAGAGCTGTCGGCGCGTTCGATAATCAGGCCAAGATCGCCAGTCCCCCGTAACGGCGTGCCCGAACAGCCGCTAACCATCAAAACAAATGCGAGGACCGCCAATATTGGCTTGGCTTCCAGAGGCCCAAAAAGCCAAGCAAGCGGAGCGCGCGCCCGGCACCTGAGGGGCAACGCACTTAACCGAATTCTTATTTTTTCCATTTGTTTTCCTTTATCGCCCGGACCAGCCAGCGCGCCTCTTCCTCGCTCAACAGTTCTTTCCATGGCGGCATCGGGGTTCCGGGCAATCCCTCCATAATGATCTGCGTCAAATCATCATCACTGCGCGTGGCCATGGTTTCAGGCAACAAGGGCGAACCAAGACCACCGCTACGGGTGAGGCCATGACAGGAACCGCAATCATGTTTGAGGAAATACAACAACTCTACTTGTCGCTCAGCCGAAATTCCGGCCCGGGCGGGGGCGGCCAACAGCAACAAGACAAACAGCAGCAGAGCTCCCTCAGGCTTGAGCCGAAAGGACTTCATCACAGGCAAGTTCCAGCTGGCTGTAGGCATCTTCATAGATCATTCCCTGCCAATTCAGCATATCAGCCAAACTGACCACTTTGCCGACGATAACAAGTACCGGCGACGGCAAGTCAAGATCATCAACCATCATCGGCAATCCGGCAAGGGTGCTGATGCACTGACGTTGCCCATCGACGGTTCCCTTGGAGATCGCGGCAGCCGGCGTATCAGAAGGCAGGCCCTGGGCGATCAAATTGCTCGATATGTCAGGAAGATTGGAAAGTCCCATGTAGAAAACAAGGGTCGTTTGCTCACAGGCGAGGCTTTTCCAGTCAAGATCCAGACTTTCGCCAGCCCGGGCGTGGCCGGTAACGAAGCGCACACCGGTGGAAAGGCCGCGGTGGGTCAGCGGAATACCAAGCGCCGCACTGATCCCTGAAGCGGCCGTGACACCGGGCACCACTTCAAAAGCGACGCCGCGATGGGCCAGATATTCGGCTTCTTCGCTGCCGCGCCCGAAAATAAACGGGTCCCCGCCCTTAAGCCGGACAACCATGTGATTGCTGTGGGCCAACTTGACCAGTAAGGCGTTAATGTCCTCCTGGGCAAGATGATGATTGCTGGCCGCCTTACCGACAAAAATGCGGGCGATGCCGGGTCCGATAAGATCAAGAATTTGTTGGGAAACCAGCCGGTCATAGACAATCACGTCGGCCTTTTTCAAGGCATTCAGCGCTTTGACCGTCAGCAGTTCCGGATCGCCCGGACCAGCCCCAACCAAAAATACTTTGCCAGTTTTTTCAGCCATCTTGATCTCCGATGTTTTGTTTATTGTCACAAAAAAAATTTATTCGGGGATGTTCTTAAAAATAAATGTCTAAAGCGGGGGCAAGACCTTGAGCCCTGCCCCCAAAGTTTTAGTAGATGTCGTGCTGTGTGTTATAGACGTTGAACTTGCCGGTCGGGGTCACAAGGCGCTTGTCCTTGATGACCTTTTTCAGCTTGCGCGTCTTGTCGTCGACAACAACAATCGCCGATGTTTGGGCTTTGCCGTTCCAGACAGAGAACCAGACTTCCGTGCCAGCCTTGTTGTATTCAGGCTGAACAACACGCTTGGCGCCCTCACCCAGTTTCGCCCACTTGGCGATAGGAAGGATTTCCGGGCCCTTGGCCAGGTTGTTGACATCAAAGACGCTGACCGACTGATAGACTTCTTCATCTGAATTCAGCGGCGCATCAACCCACAGGTTTGTCGATTTCGGATGGGTTTTGATGAACAGCGAACCGCCACCATGACCATCAATGCTTTCGACAACTTTCCAGGCGCTCTTCGGATGGCCCTTGGGATCGGTGCCGATCATGGCAATGGAATCGTCGCCTAAGTGAGAGGTCGACCAGACAGGCCCAAACTTCGGATGCATGAAATTGGCGCCACGACCAGGATGAGGCGTTGCGCCTACACCTTCGCTGATTTTCTTGACCAGCTTACCGGTCTTGGTATCGATGACGACAATCGTGTCACGGGCATTGGCCGCCGACATGAAGTAGCGATCGGTGGAATCGAAACCACCATCATGCAGGAAACGTTCCGCATCAATGGTTGTGACGCTCAGGTTATCGATGTCTTCGTAGTTAACCAGCAGGATTTTGCCGGTTTCCTTGACGTTGACGACGAATTCCGGACGATAGTGCGAAGCAACAATCGCCGCGACACGTGGTTCGGGATGGTATTCCTGGGTATCCCAGGTGGTACCGCGGGTGGAAACAACCTTGATCGGCTCAAGCGTATCACCGTTCATGATCACGTACTGCGGTGGCCAGTAGGTGCCGCCGATGGCGTACTTGTCTTCAAAACCTTTCATTTTCGAGGTTTCGACCGAACGGGCTTCCAGGCCAAGTTTGATCTGGGAAACCGTCGCCGGTGGGTCCATCCACAGATCGACCATGTTGACAAGGGCGTCACGACCAACCACGAAAAGATAACGGCCGGATGCAGAAAGCCTTGAAATATGAACCGCGTATCCGGTTTCGATGATCGTCTTGATTTTATAATCATCGCCGGAAATCAGGGCAACCTGACCGGCGTCACGAAGCGTGACCGAGAACAGATTGTCGAGATTGAGCTTGTTCATCTGTTTGGTTGGGCGCTTTTTCGGGGGATAGTACAGCGTCCACGAGTCCTTCATCTCTTTAAGGCCCCATTCAGGCGGCGCAACGGGATCTTCAAGAAGGTAGCGGGCCATAATACTGATTTCAGCTTCGCTCAAATCGCCCGACGTTCCCCAGTTGGGCATACCCCCGGGTGAACCATAAGTGATGAAATCGCGCAAGTGCTCTATACCAAGGTCCTTGGTCCGTTTGGGTTCAAGGTTTTTACCGGTTGCACCTTTGCGCAACACGCCGTGACAACCGGCGCAGCGTTCAAAATAAATTTTATCGGCAGTTGTTTTTTCTTCCGCCGACAGTTTCCCTTCTGCCGCCTGTGCCATAGATACCGAAAATGAAGCAGCAATAACCGCCGCCATTCCGACACCGGCCAGGCGAAGTCCATATTTAGCCATGGTGAATCTCCAACATCGTGGTTTAACATTAATTGATCGCAGGATACCCGAGACCGTATTACCCATATCCTCCTGCCCGCATTGACTTGGGTCAAAGGAGGCAAAAATGTGGCAGTGTATTAAGCAGCTCGGTGTTGATAGAATTGACGCCAAGGAAAGGACACAACATGGCGTTGCTTGAATGGAAAGATGAATACAGGACTGGCTTCCGCTCCATCGATTACGAGCATCAGACCCTGATTCTGGCCATCAATGACATCTTCGGGGACAGCAACAGCGATCAGGAAAGTCTGCTCGCGGCGCTGGCGGAAATTCACGCCCTGATCGAGGCCCATTTCGCCCTGGAAGAAAAGATCATGCGCGACCAGCGTTACCCCGCCTACGTTCCCCACAAGCAGGACCACGAACGCCTGCTTGATGAGATTCGCGATATTATGGACGCGGTGGATAAATACGGCGAGATCGATACGGGCGTCGCCCTTGGCGAACGCCTGAGCGCCTGGTTCGCCATCCACTTCGCCTCTCTTGATAAAGACCTGCACGCCATGACCGGCGCCTAGATAAAACGCAGGTTGCTCGTTATTAATAGAATCGAGCAACTTACCTGCATTTGATAAAACGCAGGTTGCTCTTTTACTCCAGCGTAAAATGCCCGGCGGCGTTATCGAAACCGATCACCAGAATTTCACGGGCCGCCAGATCGACGTCCCGCTCAAGGATAAAATCATGATCTCCCGGGGAAACCGTATCGCGGGAATCCCACATACCGACCTTTACCCGGTGTTTGCCCGCAGTGACCGGGAATTGCTGATAAAAACTGGAATGGCCGTCCTTCGATAAACCCGCAGGCCGGGCGGCACCCCGATAGACATTTTTACCATCCAGGGCGAGATCGATAATCAGGGGCCAGCGTTCGCGCGAGCATTTCATCGGCGCACGCATGTTGGCGGCCAGTTTGGCCAGCTCCTCACGGGTGCGCTTCTTGCACTCTTCCCGGTGCTGGCCTGCATGGGTGAAACTGAGCATGACCTGTGCCTGTTCAGGCGGATGGGCGACGTAGACCGGAGAGCTTGAGAAATAAACAACCAGCAGCGCAAACAGAGCAAAGAAAATGGTCTGACCAAGTAATTGCAGGGGGGTTTTTCTGGCCACCTTCATTTTCAGGCCCGACGCCTTAATTTTGGCGTGACGATCATTGGCCTGGCGGGCCTTTTCTTCCTTAAATAATCTTTTTTGCTCGCGCACTTCCGCTGAAGGATTGATGATTTCTTTCAGTCCCAGATGATAGAGAACCAGAAAGAAAATCGGGCTGAAAACAATAAATGGCACCAGATGGAAAATCGGAATGCTGGGATCAATGCCTAAAAACTCGTTCATGAGGCATCACCCTTATCATCGGGGAGCGCATCAAGGGTTTTCCTGAAATCGTCTATTTCGTTGCATAAGGGTTGTTCCTGAACCCGCGACGCCCAGAACACCTTGATACGGTCACGTTCGACCCGCTTGCGCAAATAGGGATCGCGAACACCGGCAATGCGTTCTTCTGTCCAACGGTTGCCAAGGCGGTTAAAGCAATCGCAGGACTGGCAACCGGTAATCAAAATTCCGTCAACGCCGTCCTGGCTTAACGTGAAATCCATGAAAGACGGCGGCAACATGCCAATACAGGGCATACTTAAACCGGCAACCCCTGGCTCTTCGACAGTGTTGGTGTCGGCACCAAAATCGCAGCCAAAGACTATAACACCGGGCTGCCCTTCGGCGCCGGTTGCTAACCTTTCAACGGCTTTGACGGTTTTGTCGCGAAGCTGCTTCAGGTTCAGGTCAGGCAGGTCGATACCGGTGATCAGTTCTTCGGTGCGCCTGAACGGGGTTGAAACCGGGCACGAGCCGACGCAAATTCCGCAACTCGTACACAGGTCCGAATCGACGACGGCTTCACGCTCGAAGGGCCTGCCGTCGGTTCTTGGAACCATGCTTATCGCCCCGAACGGGCAATCCACGAAGCAGCGCGTACAACCGTTGCATTTTTCCAGATAGACGACCGCCGGTTTCGGGCGTTTAAGTGGTGGCATCCACGGCATTGCCGCAACAATGATTGACACCCCGATGGCCAGCGCCCACAGGGTTCCCGCACCCCAGGCATCGAAAACCGGATACAGGAACATATAGAACCAGTCCAGATTGAGTTCGCTGGGCACCATGCTCAAATCAGCCGGCGCATGGCTGACAGCCGGTTTGGCAAGCGCCAGGGCGACAAACATGACAAGCGAGCCAATGGCCAACCCGCGCGGCGGGTTGATTTTAGGCTGACTGACCCGCATCACGTGGATCCACATCACGAACAGCAGGAACAAGGGGCCAAAGATGTGCATGAACACCAGCAGGGTGAAGAACCTGTCTGTCAGGCTGCTGGGCGTCAGGAAATTATTGGCCACCGGTTCACCAAAAATCCCCAGCCAGTCAATCCATTCCATGGAACTGATGGCCACATACTGGGCCAGCATGTCCCAGACCAGCCAGTAACCGCTGATCCCGGAAATAAACAGCATCCAGATAATCGGCACCCCGGTGAACCATGTGAACCAGCGAACATCGCGGTAACGATCCATGATGAATTCACGGCTCAGGTGAAACACCATGGTCACGATCATCGCGTCTGAGGCGTACCGGTGCAGGCTGCGCACGATGCCGCCCAGATACCATTGCTGATGGGTCATCACCTCAACGGATTGATAAGCCCCGCCAACGGTGGTGTCGAAAAGGATATAAACATAGATGCCGCTGGCGGCGACAATCCAGTAATAGAAAAACGACAGGGTTCCCATCTGGCGCAGTGGATTCCACTCCGGCCCGAAAGGCCGGTCCAGCGCTGCCTCAAGATGCAGAACAGCATTTTGCAGGCGTTTTCGGAAACTTAAATGAGATAACGATGATGGCAACAAAAAGCCTCCGGGGGGAAAATCGGGTCGATAGGTGCATCCTTAATGAAGCCCAATAGGGCACATTACATTGATGCTGATCAAGGGGGTTATAAAGGCCCTCAGGCCGATGACTGACGATGAGATGATGAACCGGGTTTACGACGGCGGGCCCTGAATATGCGAACCCATTCGCGGACGACAAAGATGAACATCCCGCCGACGATCAGGGTGCCGACAAAAAGCTGGATGAAAATCGAATAGTCAAAACGGTAGCGGTCCTGTGCCGGGTCATAAATGGTGCAAAACAGCCGCACCTTCTTGATCAGGTCGCCAACACTGGCAAACGGCGTCGGCGTACCGAAAACAAGTTCCTTCAATGGTTCGACCAGCAGCGGCAAGTCAAAAGTCTGGCCATAAACCTGCCGGTAGACGACCCCCTTGCCATCAAGAACCGTCACTTGCGATAAGTGATCGTAACCCTTGGGCGAGGAATAGAAAATAAAGCCCAGGTTTTCAGCCAGGCCCACCATGGATGGCAAGTCGCCGCTCAGAAATTTCCAATCGGCAACGTCAATACCTTGCTGGGTGGCGAAGTAGCGCATCCGGTCGGGGCTATCCGCGGCGCTGTCGAAGCCGACGGAGACAACGGAAAAACTGTCATTCCCCAGGGCGTTGCGGGCGCTGGCGGCGGCGTCGGCCAGGGTCTGGGTGATGATCGGGCAGCTATCGGCGCAACTGGTGTAGATAAAGCTGACAACCAGTGGTTTGCCACGGAAATCAGCCATCGTCACCGCCTCGCCATGGCTATCGGTGAAGGCGTAATTGGCAAGGGTGCGGCCAATGGCGGCTTGTGAATAGGTCAGCGCCTGTTCTGGCGTGTAATCGGATTTGTCAGTTGCGGCCAGCGGCGCGCCCGGCAAAAAGGCGACCCAGGACATCAGTAAAATTAAAAGTGAAAATGATCTTTTCATAACCCTCAGCTCATTCCCCCCGAAATGATAAAAGCGGGACGGGCGGCATGATAACCGCCCGTCCTTGTTGCCTTTAGCTTAAGCCCCAAACGCTGCTCAAATACTTCCAGTTAACGAAGTAATAGAGAACGAACGAGACCAGGAAGATCATCGCCAACACGAAGGTTCCGGGAACCTCCATGGTTCCGGCGCTGCCATAACTGGTGGCGGCTCCGGTGACGTTGGGTTCTGCCGGTGCTTCTTCGGCAGGTGCAGCAGCTGCTGGCACCTTGGCCTTACCCCACAGGATCGTACCGACCATGTTGAGGATGAAGATCGCAGCACCTATAGAGCCCATGACCGCGGCGACACCGTTCAAACCCATCATCAGGTTGGCGGCTGCCGGGAAGTCATAGCCCATGGCGGAGTCGGCAAAGGTCATATCCCAGTGCCGGCGCGGAACACCCAGTGTACCCGCCCCCATCATGAAGGTCGCGGCCAGTCCCATGCCAATACCGAACAGGTAAGGTTGCCATTTGGCGAGACCGGGGAAGACCAGCTCTTTTTGCCACAACGTCGGCACGATCCAGTACGAGATCGCCATAAACGTTAGCGTCGTACCGACCACCACAGTGCCATGGAAGTGACCGGGCACGTAGATGGTGTTGTGGGTGATCAGGTTGAGCTGCTCTGTGCCCATCATGACGCCCGAGATACCACCCAGGAAGCCGAACAGGACCACCGACAGGGCCATACCGGCAAACACCGGGTTACCCCACGGCGCCTTGGTCAGCCATTCAAACAGACCCTTGTTAAGACCCTTCTTGCGCTGCGCCGCCTCGATGGCGCCAGGAACGGTAAGCCCGTGGATCATCGAACCCAACACCGCCAGATACAAAGCGTATGAGGTGTTGAAGATCTTGTATTCCGAGCTCAGTCCCGGGTCGACCAGCAGATGGTGGGCGCTGGCCAGTTGCAGGAACAGGATGTACAGCAGGAAGGCCGTACGGCTGACCTTTTCGCTAAGCGGTTTGGCACCGAACAGGATCGCGGCAATCGCATACCAGCAAGCAATCTGGGCGGCGACGTTGACCTGTTGGGAAGAGTGACCCATGCCCCACCAGATCACCCGATACATGATGGTGTCGATGTGAGACAAAAGCCCCAGGGACCAGAACCAGGTCGGGACCAGGATAATGGCGCCGGACAGGATCGTGAAGACGGCGATAATCGCCGCCGTCATGGCCCCGAAAGTGACCAGCGGAATAGACCCTTCATAGGTTTTTTCCTTGCGCGCCATGTGCAGAGTGGCAAAAAATACCAGACACCCCAATAGCGCACCGACGGCGAACAGGATAATACCCAGATAGAAGTCCTGGGCCGCCATCATTGGCGGATAGGATGTGAACATCACCGAGCTGTCGCCCCTGAGCACCGCAATATTGGTAATGACGGCGCCTATCAGCATCATCCAGTAACCAATCCACGCGATCTTTGGAAAGACCATGCGTGCATTGAGAAGAATGGCCGAGGTGAAATACAACAATGCAATTTCAAAGAAAATGCACCAAACCAGCAAAACGTCCAATCCGTGCGCAGTTAGCGCCAGATAGAACAGGTCTGCATCAAGAAGGTGAACTGCGGGCCAGCGGGTCAAAGCGACCAGCAGGCCGAACAAGCCACCAACCAACAAGAAAACAACAGCCGTTACCGCGTTCCATTTGATCAACTTGTCAGCATTAAGATCAATTTTGAAACCAGTATCGGGACACGTTCTGAATTCTGCCATGATTGCCTCCCTCTACTTAGCAACTACGTGGATTTTGCCAACCATTGTATGGTGGCCAATCCCGCAGAATTCGTTACAAATAACGCCAAACTCGCCAGAACTGGTCGGTTTGACAGTGAAGATCATCTCGTAGTTGGGGTGCACCTGAATATTGATGTTTTCAGGCAGCAGTGACCAACCGTGCATCCAGTCAAGTGACGACAGATGGAAACGATAAGATTGCCCCTCTTCCAACTCGATAACCGGCCACCATTCCCACAACCGGCCAAGCATATAGACGTCGCCTCCGGCAGGTGGATGAACGACCGGGATGCCGGTATCGCCTTCTTCGCGGACCGTATACTTGGCTGCCCACGTTTCGACTTTTTCGGCATAAACGTCCGGTTTGATCTTATAGGCCTCGTTCGACAGATTCTGTTCGCCGACAAGGTGCCAATACGGCATCATGAAAAACATCACCAGGGCCCAGATAAAGGCGATGGTGATCCACATGACCTCCGATTTTTCGATTGGTTGGTTCCACCAAACCCGCTGTGGTGGAGGAAAAATACCCATAATAAAAATTCCCTCTTTTTCTTATTGAGCCAGCGGGATGGCGATGGTTTCCATCACACCCCATACGATATACAAAACCATCGGCGAAACGATGCCGATGACGAGCAACAGAAGCGGGCTATCCAGCAGCTGTTGCATAAATGGAATTTTTTCGTCCGTTCCACCGGGACCGGTGTCAAAATCGCTCATAAGTCCCCTCTCCTTCCTTATCATTGACAATCCCCGAGCATGCTCTGGCGGGGCCTTAACCTCATAAAAGCGCGTTTTAGCTTGCTCCAATCAGCCATGGTTACCCGGTGGCTTCCTTAACCGAGGTCAAATGGGCGCACTTTTTCTATTTTTGCCGAGCCGCCGAATCTGTCGAAAAAGCCAACTAATCCTTGCCTTTAGCTGTGCCAACGGGCACATAAAGTAAAGACCGGAACATTCCGCGCCTGATGGAGAATTCAACCCGTGCCCGCCAACGACGACTCCGACACCATCAACAACAATGACGCAGCCGAACAGACGCGTGCGCCAAATTTGCGGGTTGTTGAATATGCCCTGCTGTTAAAGCCCAGGGTGATGTCGCTGGTCGTCTTCACCGCCTGGACCGGCATGATGATGGCGCCGGGTTCGATTGACCTGCCCACCGGCGTCATTGCCATCATCTGTATCGCCGTCGCCGCAGGGGCGTCTGGGGCGATTAACATGTGGTATGACCGCGACATCGACATCATCATGAAGCGAACCCAGCACAGGCCGCTGCCAGCGGGCCACCTTGAACCGCTCGAAGCGCTCGGTTTTGGCGTCTTCCTGTCCGTCGCCTCGGTCTCCGTCATGGCTATTTTTGTCAATATCGCCGCTGCCGGCTGGTTGATGACGACCATCGTCTATTACGTTTTCATCTACACCATCTGGTTAAAACGGCGGACCCCGCAAAACATCGTCATCGGCGGCGCTGCCGGTGCCTTCCCGCCAATGATCGGCTGGATTGCAGTCACCGGCGGGGTTGAATCCAACGCCTGGATTCTGTTCCTGATTATTTTTCTGTGGACGCCGCCCCATACCTGGGCCCTGGCCCTGTTCAGAAGTGGCGATTACGAAGCCGCCGGGGTGCCGATGATGCCGGTTGTCGTCGGCCACCACAAAACCGCTGTGCAGATGCTGATTTACACGCTGGTTCTGATACCGGTGACCCTGTTGCCAACGATTCTGGGCCTTTCCGGGCGCGTCTACATGGCCGCGGCTATCGTCTTAGGCGTCGGCCTTCTGCGCCATGCCATCATTGTGCTGAAAGACGACGACGCCAAAAAGGCCCGCTCGATGTTTCTATTTTCGATCCTCTACCTGTTCATGATCTTCGTCTTCCTGCTCGTCGACAAAGGCCTGATGCTGTGGTTGCCTGATTACTTCTCATGACCGCTACTGCTTACGAAAAGCTTGAGCAACGTTTCCGTCGTATTCTGGTTCTTGGCGATGCCGGCGAGGCCCTGCAATGGGACTACGCGACGATGATGCCCGCCGGAGGCGGCCCCGGTCGCGGTGAACAACTGGCCGAATTAAGCGGCGTCTGCCATTCCCTGCTCAGCGACAGCGAAACCGGTGATTTGCTGGAAGAGGCTGATCAGGATGGCAATCTGAATAACTGGCAATCCGCCAATTTACAGGCCATGAAGCGCAAGTGGGTCCACGCTACGGCCCTGTCGGAAGATCTGGTGCTGGCTTTTTCAAAAGCCTGTACGGGGTGTGAAACCGTCTGGCGCGAGGCCCGCGCAGCAAGTGATTTCGCCGCCGTCCTGCCCCATATGGAGGCCCTGCTGGGGCTGGTTCGCCAGTGCGCCAGTGCGAAGGCGGAAAAACTGGGCCTTTCCCCCTATGACGCGCTGCTTGACGAATTCGAGCCTGGTGGCCGCAGCGCCGATATCGACGTGCGCTTCGCCGAACTGGAAGCCTTCCTGCCGGATTTTTTGGGCAACGTGCTGGAAAAACAGAAATCCGATCCGGCCCCGGCCTTTCCGCAAGGGCCATTCGCAGCTGAAACACAGCGCCAGCTGGGTCTGAAACTGATGACCGCGCTGGGCTTCGATTTTAACCACGGCCGTCTTGATGTCAGCCTGCATCCGTTTTGCGGCGGCACCCCGGATGATGTCCGCATCACCACCCGCTTTGACGAAGATGATTTCTCCTCGGCCCTGATGGGTGTCCTGCATGAAACCGGCCACGCCCTGTATGAGCGCGGCCTGCCCGCCCGCTGGCGTTACCAGCCGGTCGGTCAAGCCCTTGGCATGGCGATCCACGAAAGCCAGTCGTTACTGATCGAAATGCAAATGAGCCGCTCGCGCGGATTTCTGGAATTTGCCGCCCCCCTGATGCGCGACGCCTTCAACGGTTCGGGACCGGCCTGGGATGTCGAGGCGCTTTACAGGAACCTGATAAAAGTCGAGCCGGGCTTCATTCGCGTCGATGCCGATGAAGTGACCTACCCGCTGCATGTGATCCTGCGCTACCGGTTGGAAAAACAGATGATCGCGGGCGATCTTTCCTTGTCCGACTTGCCAGCCGCCTGGAACGACGGCCTCGAAGACCTGCTTGGCATCCGCCCAGCCAATGATCGCGAAGGATGCCTGCAGGATATTCACTGGTATGACGGGGCCTGGGGCTACTTCCCGACTTACACACTGGGCGCAATGACGGCGGCCCAGTTATATTCTGCGGCTCTGGAAGAAAAGCCTGATATATCAACAAGCATCCCGCAGGGAGACTTCACCCCCCTGACCGATTGGCTGATTCACAATGTTCACGCATTGGGCTCGTCGCTTGGCGCCGGTGAGATGGTCGAAAAAGCAACCGGACGGCCCCTGGATGGCGCCGCCTTTACCCGTCACCTCAAATCCCGCTATCTGACTTGAATGGCGCAACCGCCGGGTATAGGTTGTGCCGCTTGAAAGGTCGGTTATCCATTTGAAATATGTCAGCACCCGGGGACAGGCCCCGATTTTGGATTTTGACGATGCGTTGCTGAGCGGCCTGGCCCGCGACGGCGGCTTGTATGTGCCTGAAAACTGGCCCAGCTTCAGCAGCGGCGATATCAGCGCGCTGAATGATTTGAGCTACGCCGAAACTGCCTTTCGCGTCATGCGCCCGTTTACCGGCGAGAGCATTTCCGATGATGAACTGGGGTGGTTGATCGAAGACGCCTACGCCAGCTTTGATGATCCGGACGTCGCCCCCATGAAACAACTGGCTGAGGGCGAATGGCTGATGGAATTATTCCACGGCCCGACCCTCGCCTTCAAAGACGTCGCCATGCAGTTCCTGGGACGCATTTTTGACCATGTTTTGCAAAAGCGCGGCAAGCGGGTGACCATTGTCGGCGCAACATCGGGTGACACCGGTTCGGCTGCCATTGAGGCCTTTCGTGGTCGCGACGCCATCGAAATCTTTATCCTTCACCCTGAAGGACGGGTTTCGGACGTGCAGCGTATGCAAATGACCACCGTTGTTGATGCAAATGTTCACAACATCGCGCTCAAAGGCACCTTTGATGACTGCCAGAATATGGTCAAGGCGATGTTCAATGACACCAGCTTCCGTGACCGCTGCAATCTTTCTGCCGTCAATTCCATCAACTGGGCGCGGGTGATGGCCCAGAGCGTCTATTACTTTTATGCGGCCGTCAGGCTGGGAAACCCACTGAGGCCGGTTTCCTTCGCTGTGCCGACGGGTAACTTCGGCAATGTCTTTGCCGGTTACGGTGCCGCCCGCATGGGTCTGAACATCGAACAGCTGATTATTGGGTCCAACAACAACGATATCCTGACCCGCTTTTTCGAGACCGGCAGTATGGAAATGACAGGCGTCAGCCCAACCATCAGCCCCAGCATGGACATTCAGATTTCCAGTAATTTCGAGCGACTTTTGTTTGAACTTTACGGGCGCGATGGCAATATCATTAAAACCATGATGGACGACTTTAACGATACCGGTTCCTTTAGCGTCGGCCCCGAACAAATGGAGCAGGCCCACAAGCTGTTCAGCGCCCAGCGCTTCAGCGACGATGAAACCCGCCAGATGATTGCCCGGGTGTTCGCCGAAAACAATGAGCTTCTCGACCCCCATTCGGCCATCGGCGTTGCCGCCGGCAGGGCCAGGCGCAGCAATCCCGAAACCCCGCTTGTCGCCATGGCGACAGCCCATCCGGCCAAGTTCCCTGACGCTGTCGAGCAAGCCAGTGGCCAGTATCCGACGCTGCCGGAAAAACTATCCGGTCTGTTTGATCGCTCCGAACATTTCACGATCCTTGAGAACGACATGAGCCAGGTTCAGGCCTTTATCGAAGCCCACGGCACCGATGGTGCCGTCAGATGAGTATCCGGACGACAACCCTGAAGGGCGGCCTTCGGGTCGTCTCCGACCCCATGGCGACGGTTGAGTCGGTTTCACTGGGCGTTTGGGTCGGCGTCGGCACCCGCCACGAGAAGAAGGAAATGAACGGTGTTTCCCATCTGCTCGAACATATGGCTTTCAAAGGCACACACCGGCGTTCCGCGATAGCCATCGCCGAGGAAATCGAGGCCGTTGGCGGCCACATTAACGCCTACACAACCCGCGAAAGTACTGCCTATTACGTCCGTGTCCTGAAAGAAGACGTCCCCCTGGGCGTCGACCTGATTGCCGATATCCTGCAACACTCGACCATGGAGAACGAGGAACTGGAGCGCGAGCGGACAGTCATCCTGCAGGAAATTCATCAGGCCCAGGACACCCCGGAAGATGTCGTCTTCGACAATTTCCAGCAAGCCGCTTTTCCCGACCAGCCGCTTGGTAGGCAAGTGCTTGGCGATGCCGGAATCGTCGGCGCCATGGACCGGGAAACTATCGTTGACTACATGAACGCCCACTATAATGCGGATTCCATGATCCTTGCAGCTGCCGGGCGTGTCGATCACGACCAACTGGTCGCCCTGGCCAGCGAGGCTTTCTCCGTCTTGCCACAGGGCCCTGAAGCCGAACGCGAGGCAGCCCACTACACCGGCGGCCACATCATCGAGGAACGCAAGCTGGAACAGGCCCACCTGCTGCTCGGCTTTGAAGGTGTCGGCTACCGGGATCCGGATTTTTACTCCGTTGCCGTTCTCTCGACCCTGTTCGGCGGCGGCATGTCTTCAAGACTGTTTCAGGAAATTCGCGAAAAGCGCGGCCTCGTCTATTCTATTTATTCCTTTGGTTCCAGCTATAGCGATGGCGGCCTGTTTGGCATCTATGCCGGCACCGGCAAAGATGAAACAGCCGAATTGATTCCGCTGGTCTGTGAGGAAATTCACAAAATGATGGACAGCGTCGGTGAGCAGGAATTGACCCGGGCCCGGGCCCAGATCAAGGCCTCGATCCTGATGGGGCTGGAAAGTTCGTCTTCGCGCTGTGAACAGCTGGCCCGTCAAATGATGGTCTTCGGACGGCCGTTGCCGACAGAAGAAACCGTCGCCCATATCGAAGCGGTCGACGTGGAAGCCATCCTGCGGGTCGCCCGACGCATTTTCACAAGTTCCCTGACCGTCGCCGCCCTCGGCCCGGTCTCAAAGCTTGAAGCTTATGGTGATATTCAAAAACGACTTGCCTAGTGGCGAGCATTCAGGCGTGACCGGCTTCGTCCGAGAGCATACGCGGGTCGATGCCTATTTTGGCCATCGCCTGCGACCATTTGCATTCCAGGTCTTCGCCGAAGACCAGATCGTCGTCGGCATCGACATTGAGCCAGCCATTATTGAGAATTTCCGTGTCCAGTTGTTCGGGGCCCCACCCGGCATAACCCAGAGCCAGCAAACAGCGGCGCGGGCCGAAGCCATCGGCGATGGCGCGCAGAATGTCCAGGGTCGCGGTTAAGGCCGTGGCCTCATCGACGACCAGAGTCGCCTCGCGAATGTAATCGGGGCTGTGCAAAACAAAGCCACGGGAAACCTCGACAGGTCCGCCGCACTGGATATCAATGCGGTTTGTACCACTGCAATCGGAAACACCCAGTTGTTCAAGAAGGTCGGGGAATGAGATGGCGTCGAAGGGTTTGTTGACGATCAGGCCCATGGCCCCATCGGAACTGTGGGCGCAAACATAAATGACGGATTTCTCAAAGCGCGGGTCGGACATTCCGGGCATGGCAACGAGAAGCTGCCCGGAAAGTGAATTTTCGATGTCCTCGCGATAAGCCATGTGATCTCTTTCAAGTCGGTTTTTGCCGTCCCGAACGCCCTATAATGCCATAACAGGCTGCCTTAAACAAAACACTTCGAGGCAATAAACCGTTTCCATATGTCATAATTTGGTCACAAAACCCTCTTAATTCAAGGGATAACCTGCTCTCTCAACAGTCTGTGAAGAAAGCCATCTTTCACTTCGTAAATACGCAAAAAAGGGTATCATCCGCGGCTATGACGTTGCTTTCCCGGTTTTTCCGATTCGCCGCCCTGGCCCTGATCCTGTCCCTGTACGCCCTATTTCCGGCGATGGCCCAGGACGTGTCGGCTTCATCGCAGACCATTAAAACAGATCACACGACCCTGCGCCTGATTGCCGCCAGTGAAGGCGTGGGCGATGCCGAAAGCCTGAAACTGGGCCTCCATTTTACCTTGAAGCCGGGATGGAAGGTCTACTGGCGCAGCCCCGGCGATGCGGGCTATCCGCCGAGCATCGACTGGACCGGATCGGACAATGTCGCAGAGGCCCACATGTTGTGGCCAGTGCCCCATCGCTTTTCCGTGCTCGGCCTTGAAACGCTGGGCTACAAGGATGAAGTCGTCTACCCGATCACCCTGACCCCGACGCATCCCGGCCAATCGGTCAACGCCGTCGCCAACGTCGACTACCTGACCTGCAACGACATCTGCGTGCCTTATCAGGCAAAATTGAACCTGACGCTACCGGCGGGACCTGCGAGCCCAAGCGCCTTCGCCCACCTTATCAACCGGTTTGCCGTACAGGTGCCGGGCGACGGCCTCGCCCACGGCCTGTCCATGGATAAACTTGAGGTTCTGGGACAAGGCAAGGAAGCCCTGCTGCGGCTTTCCTTAAGCGCCCGAACGCCGCTTGTCGAACCGGACGCCTTTTTTGAAGGTCCCGACATCCTTGCCTTCGACAAACCGACAATCCGCCTGATCAACAATGGCCTGTCGGCCGTGTTAACGGCCAAGGTCTATGGGGCCGAGGAACTGGCGGCACCGGGCTTGCCGGATATAAAGATCGGGGTGACGCTCAGCGATGGCGAGCGCACCGCCATGGGCACCCTTAGCGTCATTCAGGGAACCGGCAGCGCCGCCGCGGCAACCGACTTGTCGCTGCCGGTTATTTTGGCGCTGGCCATTCTTGGCGGCCTGATTCTCAACCTGATGCCCTGCGTGTTGCCGGTGCTGTCGATCAAACTGCTCAGCATCGTTGGTCATGGCGGGGCCGAAAGACGAAAGGTTCGAGCCAGTTTCGTAAGCTCTGCCGCCGGTATCGTGTTTGCCTTCCTGAGTCTGGCGGCCGTCCTGGTGGCTTTGAAAAGCGCCGGCATGACCATCGGATGGGGCATCCAGTTCCAGCAACCCTGGTTCCTGATCGCCATGACCCTGATCATCACCCTGTTCGCCTGTAATCTTTGGGGATTGTTTGAATTTCGCCTGCCCGGCTGGCTTGGCGATATGGGGGCGCGGACAGCCCATGTTCACGGTATGGGCGGGCATTTCCTGACCGGTTGTTTCGCGACGTTGCTGGCGACACCCTGCTCGGCGCCGTTCCTGGGCACCGCCGTCGGCTTCGCGCTGGCCCGGGAAGCAGGTGATATCTTCGCCGTCTTTGCCGCCCTTGGGCTTGGACTGGCCGCACCCTACCTGTTGATCGCCCTGATGCCGGGACTGGCGACCCGGTTGCCGAAACCCGGCCCCTGGATGCTGACATTACGCAAGTTCATGGGTTTTGCCCTCGCCCTCACCGGACTTTGGCTGGTCAGCGTTCTTGCTGCGGTGATCGGCCTGAATGGCGGTGCTGTCGTTGGCTTGTTGATGGTCGGCGTCATTGCCTTTGTCTTCATGGGATTTCGTGCGGGCAAACTGTGGCAAATCGGTGGCATGGGCGTCATGGTGATGGCGTTGCTCGCTTTTGCCGTCCCGACCCTGCTCCCCAACACAACATCGGGGGCGCGGATGCTTGATAAAGACCCGCGTTTCACCGGCCTGTGGCAACCCTTCGATGCGGCGGCAATACCTGTGCTTGTCAGTGAAGGCAAAACCGTGTTCGTCGATGTCACCGCCGACTGGTGCCTGACCTGTCAGGTCAACAAAGCTTTCGTGCTGGCCAAGGACGACATGATAAAGCGGCTGGGGGCGCAAAACGTCGTTGCCATGCAGGCCGACTGGACGCTCCCCGATGACGCCATATCCGCTTATCTGGCGACGTTTGGTCGCTACGGCATTCCGTTTAACGCCGTCTACGGCCCAAACTTGCCGGGAGGCCTTGCCCTGCCCGAATTGCTGACTCGCGATATTGTCACAGAAGCCCTCGACAAAGCCGCCGCCAGTAATTAGATATCCATCACCATGACTCATAAGGGATAAGCAAAATGACCATTAAAGCAGGCGATAAAATTCCTTCAGCCACCCTCTACGTGATGACCGCCGACGGCCCGGACGGCCTCTCCACCGATGAGCTTTTCGGCGGCAAGAAAGTCGCCATGTTCGGTCTTCCCGGCGCTTTCACGCCCACCTGTTCGGCCCAGCATGTGCCGAGCTACCTGAGCAACGCGGCAGCGCTTAAGGAAAAAGGCATCGATACGATCATCTGCCTGTCCGTCAACGACGCCTTCGTGATGGGTGCCTGGGGCAAGGATCAGGGCGTCGGCGACACCATTGTCATGGCCGGTGACGGAGCGGCTTTATTTTCCAAGGCGATGGGCCTGGACATGGACCTGACAGAACGTGGCATGGGGGTGCGCTGCCAACGCTTTTCAATGGTCGTCACTGACGGCGTAGTCACCGTGCTCAACCACGAAGCCCCCGGCGAATACCGGGTCAGCAGCGCCGAGGCGATGCTGGAGCAGCTCTAGAGGCAATGTTGGATACGCTCTAGACGCTGCAGCTCATATCCTGGCCGCAGCACATGGGTGATTTGATCTTGCCGTGATCGTTGGGGCATTTGGAAACCTGAACTTCGCCGCCATCTGGCAGGGTCAGGGTATCGTTTACCAAGGGGGCGTCGCATTTGCCGCAGCTGGCGTTGACGCTCATACCGCATTTATCGCATTCGTAGGTGGCCATTTTTTTTATTTCCCCGTCTCTGATTGTTAGTTTTGTATCCGGACTCAATATATGGACACGCCGGGGCCTGTTCAAGCATCTTTAAGAGACCCGGAAATCAAGAATTTGGCCGATCTGTGGGAGCGGACGTAAAGTCTGTCCGCCCCACATATCAAATGCAAACAATCAGGCAGCCCAGGCACCTGTTTGTGCTACGTCACGGGCGTAATCCGTGAAGTCCTTGGGCGGACGCCCCAGGGCGCGCTGAATACCGTCGTTCACATGCTCATTACGACCGTCCAGAACGGTCGTAAACAAATACATGATCAGCCAAATCATATCTTCGGGAAGCTGATGGGCGATCAGGAGTTCCTTGTACTCATCGGGGGAAACCTCGATGAACTCGATGTCCCGGCCACAAGCGGCGCTAATTTCCCTGAGCCCGTCGGCAAAAGTCATCAACCGTGAGCCCGTCACCTCATACAGTTGACCTATATGATGATCGTTTAACAGGGTCTCGACAACCACGTCCGCAATATCATCGGCATCGACGAACGGTTCTTTTGTCGAAAGCGCCGGCAGCACAACCTGTCCCGCGAGGACGCCATCCATCAGGAAACTTTCGCTGAAGTTCTGGGCAAACCAGCCCGCACGAACGATTGTCCAGTCGGCACCGCTGTTCTGCAAGACTTGTTCGGCGCGCTGCGCTTCCTCTTCGCCGCGTCCCGACAACAGAACAAAGCGGGCAATCCCCGCCGCCATTGCCTGTTCAACGAATTGTTTGACGGTTTCGACGGCCCCCGGAACGGCAAGATCCGGCTGATAGGTAATGTAGACAGAGCCTATGCCTTGCAACACGTCCGCCCAGGTTTCGGGATCATTCCAGTCAAAACCCGGAGTCGTTGAACGTGAGACGGCACGGACTTCTCGTCCCCGGCTGTGAAGGCGTTCAACCACCCGACGACCGGTCTTTCCTTTTCCGCCAAGCACGAGGATCGGCCTTTTTGTTACATTTTTCATTGTTCTTTCCTTTTCATATTGGATGATCTGAGAGAAATTTTTCTGATGGGTTAGGTTGGCCGGTTTTGTTTTTTGTGAAAGCGCAACAGCGCGCAAAGGCTCATTAATCCGATGATGATTTCGCAAGCCGTGGCGGCGACAACAGCATTGCCCGGAACACCGTCAATCATCACACCAACAAGACGGGAAGCTCCGTACGAAAGATAAAACAGGCAAGATAACAAGATTGACGTCTGGGTGATTTTTTGAACAAAAGCACCAGACACAATGATGATTCCGGCGGCCAATAAGGCGCCCCCGGGGGCTCTGATTTCGCTTAACAGATTGACATCATCTGCAAGGTTGATGCCTGAAGATGCCTGAAATTCTACAGGCGTGAACAAGAGAGCGCCGCCAATAGCGATTCCAATGAGGCCAGAGACGGCCAGGAACACTCTCGTCGATAATGAAATTTGCATATCCCATTCCTTTTAAATTGTAGCGTTTTCAATGTTTACTTGACACGGTGTCAATTGACAGGGTGTCAAATACGAGTTACTTTACACCATGTCAAGAGATATTAATGAAACGCGCAATCGTATTTTGAACGCCGCCTGGAAACTGCTGGAGGCAGGACAGGGTAGTGGCGTCAGAATGAGCGACATTGCAAAAACCGCAGGCATCAGTCGTCAGGCGGTTTATCTTCACTTTCCCACCCGCGCCGAATTGCTAACGGCAACAACCCGCTATCTGGATGAAATCAACAACGCTGACGAGAGGCTCATGGCCAGTCGGAATGCAGCCACGGGCCTTGAGAGGTTGGAGGCTTTCATTGAAGCCTGGGGAAACTACATTCCCGAAATATACGGCGTTGCCAGGGCCCTTATGGCCATGGAAGATACGGACGAGGCCGCAAAGCTGGCCTGGGCTGACCGCAAGGCGGCCATTGCCCATGGCTGCCAGGCAGCGGTAAAGGCACTGAAGAATGATGGCGTGCTGTTACAAGAACACACCATTAAAGAGGCAACGGATATTCTCTTCTCATTGCTATCGGTACAGACCTGGGAAAACCTCACCCAGGACTGCGGATGGTCGCAACGTCAATATGTTAAAAAAATGAAAGCCTTGGCAAAAAAGATGCTGGTTGCCGAAAAAGGTTCTTAAATTCCCGCACCAAGGACCCCCTACTCACCCCGATAAAGCGTCATCCCCTGACGGGCCAGTTCGTCGGCGCGTTCGTTCTCCGGGTGTCCGGCGTGACCCTTGACCCAGTGCCACTCGACCTGATGGTCTCCGACGGCCGTCTCCAGCCGTTGCCATAAATCAACATTTTTGACCGGCTTTCTGGCCGCCGTTTTCCAGCCGTTTTTCTTCCAGCCGTGAATCCACTTGGTGATGCCATCGCGTACATAGGTGCTGTCGGTATAGAGATCGACCGCCATCCCGCGCTTCAACGATTCCAGCCCCATGATTGCAGCCATCAGTTCCATGCGGTTGTTGGTGGTCTCGAACTCGCCTTCGCACAGTTCCTTTTCGTGGTCGTTCCACAACATCAAAACCCCCCATCCACCGGGGCCGGGGTTGCCGCTGCAGGCGCCGTCGGTATAAAGCTGGACGCGCTCAGAGGCCATAGTCGCCGGGCCCTTTGACGCCTTGATGAAATTTCAGTTTTTCCAAATATTCAAGGGGATCCTTTGGCGTCACCAGCGCGTCCTTGGGTGTGTTCAGCCAATCATACAAACGGGTCAGCAGGAAACGCATGGCGCTGCCCCGGGCCAACAGCGGCAGGGCGGCCAGTTCGGCGTCAGAAAAATCACGCTGCTTGCGATAGGCGGTCAGCAACCGCCGCGCCTTGGTCACGTTGAAGCTGCCATCGGCCTCGAAACACCAGGCGTTCAGACAAATGGCCACGTCATAGGCGAAGACATCATTACAGGCGAAATAAAAGTCGATCATCCCCGACAGCGCCCCGGACTTGAAAAATACGTTGTCGGGAAAAAGATCGGCGTGGATAACGCCCGCAGGCAAGACCGACCCGGAGTCAGGCCAATCGGCTTCCAGTTCGTCGAGTTCGCGGGTCAAAAGATCAGCAAGACCGGGCTTGACCTCGTCGGCGCGGGCCCCTGACGCCTGCAACAGGGAACGCCAGGAATCAACAGACAGGGCGTTAGGGCGTTTAATAGCAAAATCAGCCCCGGCCAAATGCAACCTGGCCATGGCGGCGCCGACACCGGCGCAGTGTTCAGGGGTGATCCGGCGCGGCCACATACCGTCCAAAAAGGTGATGATCGCGGCGTGACGATCACATAACTGCCCCAGGGCCTCGCCCTTGTTGTCTTCAAGCGGCGTTGGGCAGGCAATGCCCTTACCCGCCAGATGGGCCATCAGGCCGAGAAAGAACGGCAGGTCGTCCGGATTCACACGCTTTTCATAAAGCGTCAGAATGTACGAGCCGCTTGTCGTGTTGAGCAGGTAGTTGGAATTTTCCACCCCCTCGGCAATGCCCTTGCACGAGGTCACCTCGCCGATGCCATAAGCGGCAACGAAAGTGATTAATTCCTCGTCTGAGACCTCGGTATAAACGGCCATGGCACCCTCGTTAATCTCTGCACAGGCATTCTTTAGCACCACCGGCGGGCCAGCCGCAACGAAACAACATCTTGTCTCGAAGCGCCGGTAGCGCGATAGTCCTTTTCTGTTATGCCCTTATTCCCTTTCATAGGCCTTCTGGCCATTCTCCTTGCCTTGCCGGTAAGCGACGCTGTTGCGGCGCGGGCCAGGGATGAACTGCCTGCTGTCACCTACAACCCGCTGGAACTTCCCAGCTTCAACGCCACAGTTCAAAGGGTGCAACGGGCACTCATCGAAGCCGGATACTACAAGGGCGAGGCTGACGGGGCCTTCAACGAACAAACCGACAAGGCCATCCGCACTTACCAACGCCGTGAAAGATTGCCGCAAACCGGCATTGCCGACGAAGCGTTGGCTATTCATATCGAGACCAGCGCCAAGGTTCAGTCGCTACTCAAGCAACTGCAACGCCAACGCTTGAGTAAAATGGACGAAGCCCGGGCGGCCCTGCTGGCAAGACCGGAAACCCGCGATCTGGTCACCGATCCCGACCAGCGTCAAAAGCGCGCGACGCCTGAGCGCGATCCGACAGAGTGTTTTGCTGATCCGGCCCCCAAATGCCTGCTCGACGAGGCATCCCAGAGCGCCATCGCCATTTTCAAGAATGAGCTTCGCGACTGGGCGCTTGGCGAAATCCTTGTCGCCGAAGCCAAAGCCGGGCTGGTCGGCGAGGCGATGGATACGGTACGGCTGATTGGCGATCCGCGACTGGTCATGGTGGCGCTGCGTGACATTGCCACAGCCCAGGCCAGCGCCGGCAGGCCCGTCGAAGCGCTGGCCGCCGCCGAAATCATCCCCGATGCCGTCAAACGGCTGGAAGCGCTCGCCGCCATCGCTGCCATTCAGGCCAAAAAAAATGATCTAGAGGGAGCCCAGGAAACCGCCCAACTGCTGCTTGACGGACTTGTTGAAATTGATGACAGCCTGAAACGGGTTTCACTGGCAAGCGGCACGCTCAGCATTCTGACGCAAGCAGGCAAAACCAAAATCGCAGAAAGGGAACTCGATAAAATCAGGGAAATGGCCCGGGCGGAAGAAGACCCCACTCATCGCAGCGCCGCCTTGCGCCATCTGGCAAGCGCCCTTGCCGAATCCGGCAAGCCTGATCAAGCGCTGGCGATACTCAAGGATTTGCCTGACGTTTCCGAACGAACACCGGTGCTGGTTTCCGCCGCCGCGGCACAAGCCAGGGCCGGTCATGCCGAACAGGCGATTTTGACGGCCCAGACCATTAAAGCCGTTCGCTATCGCGCCGTTGTCCTGACCCGCATCGCCCTGGCCCAGAAAAAATCCGGCGACAGAGCCGGCGGTCGCAATACACTTGATGCAGCCCTGCAAGCGGCGTCGACAATCAAGCGTCCTTTTGCCAAAGCCTACGCTTATGAGCGCATCGCCCTGGCGTTGATGGAAATTGACGGATTAAAAGAAGGCCGCAACTTCGATCAAGCTATAGATACCGCCATCTTGATCAGCGATGACAAATTACGGGCGCAAACCCTGTGGACACTGGCCACTGGCCAGCGCATGGCGGGGGATGGCCCGGGGGCCGATGAAACCATGGCCCTGGCCGAAACCGCCACGGCGGAAATCAAAAGTCCGTTTACCCGGGTCTGGATGTTTTCGGAAATCGCCCTTAACCATTTGTCGGCAGACAGGGAACAGTCCGCCTGGGCCGCCTTTAATCGGGCATTGGGAATTGCAGAAGGTATTGACGGTGCCTGGGGGCGCGCGCGGGCCTTGGCGAGACTGGCCTCGACTTTAAGTGAACTGTCGGAATATGTGAAAAAATAATGACACAGAGGGCAGCGGATATTAGGTTTTGGTTTCTAAAATTCTTTAGGGGAGCGGTAATGAGAGTGACGACGGGCAAGCTAGCCAAACTGATCCGACCTGCCATACTGGCCGGTCTGCTGCTGTTGCCCGCCTGCACATATCTTCCCGGTTCCGAAAATGCGCCACCCTGCCCGCTGGTTTCAACACTGGGCGACGCCGAAATCATCACCCGCTATATCGACGGTCCGGGTCGCGATTTGGTCGATCTTGATTTCACCGGTCGGATCAGCAATTTGAGCGGTAAATGCTTTTATGAAATTGATGATGACACTGGCGAAGGTGTCGTTAGGGTCAAGATTAATACTGAATTCAAAATGGAACGCGGCGCCGGCAACAAAACCCGCGAAGCGGCTTTTGAATATTTTGTCTCGTTGCTTGATGGCGATGGTAACGTTCTCGACAAACTGAGCTTCCCGTTCACGGCGAAATACTGGAAAAATCGCTACGTCGTGACCGAAAGGGACGCCCCGGTCGAGCTTTCCATTCCCTTGACAGGTGGCCTCACCGGGGATGATTTTTCCATCTATGTGGGCTTCCAGTTAAACCGCGAGGAACTTGATTTCAATCGCGGCAACATCGTGCAGTAACAATCTGACATTTCGCGCTGTTGACCTGACGGACGGAAACGCTAAACTGACTGAAAGATTACTCAACTAGACCTCTACGGGAGAGATCGTTTGCTCCAAGCACTGGCAAGGTGCAAGACGACGAGTGAACGACGCCGAAGGAGCAACCGCCCCGGAAACTCTCAGGCCCCCGGACCGTAGTGGAATGAGTCTCTGGAAAGCAGATCTTTGATACCAAGGCTTTGAAGATCTCACCGAAGATGTAACCTGGTCATCGAATCCGTCCGAGAACGGGATCAGGGAATCTTTCAGGTTCAAAGACAGAGGGGGCACCATTAAGCGGTCGTGGTTTATCGACCGGGTGCGCCCTGAATTTACTGTTGGAGAACCAAATGACCGACCAATCACAAGAATTGAAAAAGACACCGCTGGATGCCCTGCACAGGGAACTGGGCGCTAAAATGGTGCCTTTCGCTGGATACGATATGCCCGTCCAATACAGTGCCGGGATTCTTAGCGAACATCTGCACACCCGCGAACAGGCTTCCCTTTTCGACGTCTCGCACATGGGCCAGGCGGCTATCCGGGGCGAGGACCCCGTCGCCGCCCTCGAAACGCTGGTGCCGGGCGACCTTGCCGCTTTAAGCGACGGGCAGATGCGCTACACCATGTTCACCAATGATCAGGGCGGCATCCTTGACGACCTGATGGTGACCCGGCGCGGCGATCATCTGTTTCTGATCGTCAATGCCGCCTGCAAGGATCAGGACTACGCTCTTATGGAAGCGGGTTTACCCGCGGGCAACACCCTTGAGGTCATCGAAGGCCAGGCCCTGCTCGCCTTGCAAGGACCTAAGGCTGCCGCGGTTCTGGGACGCCTTGCCCCGGCCGTGCGGCTGATGGATTTCATGACCTCTGAACCGATCAGCATTGGCGATATCCACTGCATTATTTCGCGTTCCGGCTACAGCGGCGAAGACGGTTATGAGATTTCGCTACCGGCAGAAGACGCCGAGCGCCTGGCCCGTTTGCTGCTCGATGAGCCAGAAGCCAGGGTCGCCGGTCTGGGGGCCCGCGACTCGCTCAGGCTGGAAGCCGGGCTTTGTCTTTACGGAAACGACATCGACGAGACGACAACCCCTATCCAGGCCGGATTGATCTGGACCATTTCCAAGCGTCGCCGGGCCGAGGGCGGTTTTCCTGGGGCCGCTGTCATTCAGGGCGAAATAGAAAACGGCGCGCCAAGAAAACGCGTCGGCATCAAGCCCGAAGGCAAGGCGCCAGCCCGGGCGCACACAGAAATCACTGACAAAGACGGCACTGTTATTGGCGAAATCACCAGCGGCGGCTTTGGCCCCAGTGTTAACGGTCCCGTCGCCATGGGCTACGTGAAGACGGAATTCGCAAAGGTTGATACGGCCCTCGATCTGATGGTTCGTGGCAAAGCGCAACCGGCACAGGTTTTCAAACTACCATTTAGCGAACATCGATATTACAAAGGTTGATAGCAAAAAAAGGATAAGACCCATGAGCATGAAATTTACCAAAGATCACGAGTGGATCAACGTCGATGGCGACACCGCGACCATCGGCATTACCAGCTACGCCCAGGAACAACTGGGTGATGTTGTGTTCGTTGAAATCCCCGATGCGGGTAAGGATGTCGATCAGGGTGATGACGCCGGCGTCGTCGAATCGGTCAAGGCGGCCAGTGAAATTTTCGCCCCGATCAGTGGTCAGATAACCGAAGGTAACGCCGTTCTTGAAGATGCCCCGGCGACCATCAACGCCGATGCCGAAGGCGATGGCTGGATTTTCAAGATGACCATCAGCGATGCCTCACAGCTTGATGACCTGATGGACGCCGACGCTTACAAAACTCACCTCGCCGAGTTGGAATAAGGTTTAGCAATACCATGCGCTATCTACCGCTCACCGATGCCGACAGGAGCCAGATGCTGGCTGCAACCGGGTCGAAATCCATGGAGGACATCTACTGTGATGTCCCGGCCGAAGCCTTGCTCGCCAAGACCATTGATCTGCCCCCCCATCAGGGCGAAATGGAAGTCGAGCGGGCTATTTCGGCAATGGCGGCAAAAAACCTGAATACCGCAGAAGCCCCTTCGTTCCTGGGTGGCGGGGCTTATCGTCATCACGTTCCGGCCACTGTCGATGCCATGATCCAGCGTGGTGAGTTTCTGACTGCCTATACGCCGTACCAGCCGGAGGTATCCCAGGGCACCTTGCAATACCTGTTTGAATTCCAGACCCAGGTCGCCTTGATGACCGGAATGGAAGTCGCCAACGCCTCCATGTACGACGGGGCGACTGCCTGTGCCGAAGCGGTGTCGATGGCTGGGCGGGTCAGCAAACGTAAAGGAGCCGTCGTCTCGGGCGGTCTGCATCCCCATTACCGTGATACCACCAGCACCATTTCCGGTATTCACGGCATGGACATCAATCTGGCCGAAGCAAATTACACCGGCGATGAAGACCTGATCTCCCTGATTGATGACGACACTGCCTGTGTGGTTGTCCAGAACCCGGATTTCTTCGGCCATGTCAGCGACTTAAATCCCTTGGCAACAGCCTGTCATGAAGCCGGTGCCCTGCTAATTGCCGTGGTTACCGAAGTCGTTTCCATGGGCGCTATCACCTCCCCCGGTGCCATGGGGGCGGACATTGTCGCCGCCGAAGGCCAATCCATCGGCAACGCCCTCAATTACGGGGGGCCGACAGTCGGCCTGCTCGCCGTTCACAACAAGCACCTGCGCCAGATGCCGGGCCGCGTTTGCGGTCAAACCACCGATACGGATGGCAAACGAGGTTTCGTGCTGACGCTGTCGACCCGTGAACAGCACATTCGCCGCGAGAAGGCGACGTCAAACATTTGTACCAATTCGGGCCTGTGCGCCCTGGCCTTCACCGTTCACATGACGCTGCTGGGCGAGACCGGGTTCGCCCGTCTGGCCCAACTGAACCACGCAAGCGCCGTGACATTGGCCGACAAGCTGTCGGGCATCGCGGGGGTCCAAGTAATCAACGAGACCTTCTTCAACGAATTCACCCTCAGGCTTTCTGGGCCTGCCGCTGCGGCGGTTGAAGCGATGGCGGCAAAAGGGGTACTGGGCGGCATTCCCGTTTCGCGCCTGTATCCGGATAATCCTGATATGGAAAACCTGTTGCTTGTCGCCGCCACCGAAGTCACCACCGGGGACGACATGGACGCCCTGGTCTCTGCATTAAGCGAGGTGCTGTAATGGCTGATACACTTGGGACCATCACCGGCAACCGTGGCCTGCATATAGAAGAACCACTGATTTTCGAGCAGAACTCGAAAGGTCGTCTAGGTGTCGATCTTGCTGAAGCGCCGCAAGTGGAAAACCGTCTTGGCGGGCTGGAACGCAAAGACCCTGTCGGTCTTCCCGATTTGTCCGAGCCGCAAACCGTGCGTCATTACACCCGCATCAGCCAGAAGAATTACGGCATCGACTCCGGATTTTATCCGTTGGGTTCGTGCACCATGAAACACAATCCCCGCCTGAACGAGAAAATGGCCCGTCTGCCGGGCTTTGCCTCATTACATCCCTTGCAACCGGTTTCAACGACGCAAGGCGCGCTTGAGGTGATTGACGCCTGTGCCCATTGGCTGAAAGTGATTTGCGGGATGCCCGCCGTCACCATGTCTCCGGCGGCAGGGGCGCAAGGCGAACTGTGCGGCATGATGGCGATCCGCGCCGCCCTTGAAGACCGCGGTGACGTTCGCAAACGGGTGCTGGTTCCCGAATCCGCCCACGGCACCAACCCGGCGACGGCGGCGGCCTGCGGTTACGCTGTCGATACCATTCCCGCCAACGAGCGCGGGCGTGTTGATTTTGACGCCTTCATGGCCAAGCTCGACACCGATGTCGCCGGTATCATGCTGACCAACCCCAACACCTGCGGCCTGTTTGAAAATGACATCATCAAAATCGCCGATGCCATCCATGATGCCGGTGCTTTCTTTTACTGCGACGGGGCTAATCTGAACGCCATCATGGGCCGGGTCCGTCCCGGCGACCTTGGCATCGATTGTATGCACATCAACCTGCACAAGACATTCTCCACCCCCCACGGTGGCGGCGGTCCCGGTGCCGGTCCGGTGGTCCTGTCCGAAGCGCTGGCCGACTACGCCCCCCTGCCCTTCGTCACCCACGGCGAGGATGGTTTCGGGCTGGTTGAGCACAAGACCGGCGAAGGCGCCAAGGCATTTGGCAGGCTCAAGGGTTTCCATGGCCAGATGGGTATGTTCATCCGCTCGCTGGCCTTCATGATGAGCCATGGTGGTGACGGCATCAGGCAAGCCAGCGCCGACGCCGTGCTTAACGCCAACTACCTGCTTGCCCAGTTGAAGGACACCTTGAGCCCGTCCTTCGACGGACCGTGTATGCACGAAGCCCTGTTCGACGACTCATTCCTGAAAGACACCGATGTCTCCACCCTTGATTTCGCCAAGGCGATGATCGATGAAGGCTTCCACCCGATGACCATGTACTTCCCGCTGGTTGTCCACGGAGCGTTGTTGATGGAACCGACAGAGTCCGAAAGCAAGGAGACCCTGGATCAGTACATTGATGCCTTAAAAGGACTGACCGCCAGGGCTAAGGCGGGCAACGCCACTTACTTCCACGACGCGCCCAGGCTGACGCCGCGGCGCAGGTTGGATGAAACTTCGGCCGCCAGGAACCCGATTCTGCGCTGGCGTCCGCCGGTGGATGAGGCCGAAGCGGCGCAGTAGCTATTAAGCGATTGCAGCGTCCAGGGCTTCCAGATAGGCGTCGACGGCGGCAGCGTCGTGGGCCAGGGAAACGTAAATTTTAGTCAGCATGGGATTGATGAAAATACCCAGCCGGACCAGTTCCAGGTCAATCTCCCGACGCCGCTTACGGTCACCAGTGGTCTCGCTTTGCATGTCGACAACGGCGATATCGGTCAGTTGAAACTGGGCCAGCGGCCCTTGCCCGTATACCTGGGCGGCAATTCCCCGTTTGGCGAAAGTGGCGGCGATGCCGTCTCTCAGGCGTGCCCCCATGGCGAACAGGTGTTCATACGCGCCCGGCGCGCCCAGCACATCCAGAACCGCATGGGCCGCAGCCGATGTTACCGGCCCGCCGCCGGTGGTTGATGCCGCCCACACATAGCGATCGGTTTCGTGTCGATCCTCGCGGACCTCATCCATGACATCGGCGCGACCGCCAAGGGCGGCGATGGGGAAGCCGCCTCCCAGCGCCTTGCCGTAAGCCAGCAAGTCCGGGGTGACGCCGTAGTAGGCGCAGGCGCCGCCCAAGTCCAATCGAAACCCGGACACCACCTCGTCGAAAATCAACAATACGCCGTGGCGTTCTGTTATTTGACGCAAGCCGGTCATAAATTCCTGGGTCGCCAGCACCGAACGCTGAACCGGGTCGATGATGACGGCGGCCAGATCATCCGCATTGTCGGCAATCAGTTGTTCTGCCGCGCCCAGATCATTATAGGGTGACACCAGAAGGTCCATGACGGCGCTGGCGCCGCCTGTGCCGGTTGCTTCGGCGGCAGGCAGGCCGCCTTTACGGGACCAGAAAAAATTGGCCACGCCCTCGACGTGTGAGCCATGAAAAGCGCCCTCAAATTTCAGAATCTTGGATTTTCCGGTCGCCCCGCGGGCAATGCGGATACAGGTCATGGTCGCTTCGGTGCCGGTTGAAACGAAGCGCATACGCTCAAGACACGGCGAAATTTCAGCCAGCCGTTCGGCAAGTTCGACCAGTGGCGTGCTCATGGCGGCAAAATTGATGCCCAGGGCGGCCTGGCGGGCGACCGCTTCGACAACCTGCGGGTGGCCATGGCCGATCAGGGCCGAGCCCCAGGCCATGGTGTAGTCAAAATACTCGCGGCCCTCAGAATCCCAGATCCGGCAACCCTGACCGTTCTTGAAGACCCGCACCAGATCATTTGGCAAGTCGTATTCGCCGTTTGATCCGGCCGGGAAAAGCCTCTTCGCCCGTTCGGCCCAGTCAGATTGAGGGGGGTTTTTGTTAGCCGCTTCCATTGTCCACTCCCATCCTTGCCGTCACGTTAGCCGCGCCCGGTCTTCGTAGGCGGAGTAGCAATTACGGCACCGGGATATAAAAAGCCCCTTAAATATACCCGCCTTCATCGTTGCCGGGAAATTCTTCTTCATCTTCTTCGCTGCCGAACAGGGTTTCGACATAAGCAAATTCCTTGCGCAGACCGCGCCTGGCGAGCAGTTTTTGCTGCGCCGGTTCGGGCAGGTCGGTGAAGCGGAAGGTGCCTTTTTCGATCAGTAAGTCGATCAAATCTTCGAGAACACGGGCAAGGCCCAGATCGGATTCAATCATATCCTTCTTGGCGGCGGCGTCCGTATCGCCATCGTAGAGGAAGTCGATCAATTGCGGATCATTGGAATTGACCTCGTCCAGACCCGGTATTTCAGCCGACGAATAAACGGCAATAATTTTTCCGGTGTCGTCGCGTTTGACGAAAGGCATTGATAAATTCCCCGCTAATTTCACTTGCAACCAAGTGTAACGTCCGGGGGCGTACCTGTCACGTGATCGTGTCGCGCCGGTGCGGGCTAGTAAAGTCGATGTCCGGCCCTTTGGGGACGATACCCGATGGGTTGACCATGGTGTGGCTGGCGTAATAGTGGCCCTTGATTTGATCCATATTGACGGTTTCTGCGACACCCGGATGCTGATAAAGCTCACGCAGATAGCCCCACAAGTTCGCATAGTCGACAATACGTCGCAGGTTGCACTTGAAGTGACCAACATAGACAGCGTCAAAGCGTACCAGTGTCGTAAACAGGCGCCAGTCGGCTTCGGTAATCCGGTCACCGACAAGATAGCGCTGACCCGACAGGCGTTCTTCCAGCGCGTCAAGGCAATCGAACAAGGCGTCAAAAGCCTCTTCATAGGCTTCCTGGGTGGTCGCGAACCCGGTTCGGTACACGCCGTTGTTGACGCGGCTGTAAACGTCTTCATTGATAGCGTCGATATCGGCCCGCAGGTTCGGGGGGTAATAGTCAGTCGTGTTATCGCCGAAAGCGGAAAATTCGCTGTTCAGCATACGGATAATTTCAGAGGACTCGTTGTTGACGATGGTTTCGCTTTGCCTGTCCCACAAAACCGGAACCGTCACCCGGCCGCTGTAGTCAGGCTTGGCTTTCAAGTAAACCTGATAAAGCGTATCCAGACCATACAGCGGATCACCGCCTTCTGCGAAAGTCCAGCCTTGCTTCCCCATAAACGCTTCAACAAAGGAAACACTGACGACATCTTCAAGTTTCTTCAAGCTGCGCATGATCAGCGTCCGGTGAGCCCACGGGCAGGCCCAGGACAGATACAGGTGATAGCGTCCGGCCTCGGCCTTGAAGCCACTCGTGCCGTCGGTTGAGACCTGTTGACGAAAGGAAGAGTCCCAGCGAACAAATCGACCGTCTGTATTGCTGGTGTCGTAGCCTTCGTCCCGCCACACACCTTCAATCAATTTACCCATACTTGTTCTCCTTGATGCCGGCTTTAAGCGGCCAGCGCACTAACCGCTGATTTTACAGCTTCGTGGGCAACGGCAACGCCCTCATTACCAGAGGCAACGCCTTCGGCGTTGATGAACGTGACATTATCCAGTCCAATAAAGCCAAGCACGGTCTTAAGATAAGGGGTCACAAAATCCATTCCGTGGGCTGGGCTTTCGGGGCTGTAATCGCCACCCCTGGCACCGAGCACAAAAACCTTCTTGTCGTTCAACATGCCTTTCGGTCCGGCTTCCGTATAGGCGAAAGTGCGCCCGACCCGGGCAACATGATCCACCCAGGTTTTAAGACCCGAGGACGGACCGAAATTATGCATCGGGGCACCAATGACAACCACGTCGGCAGCCTCAAGCTCTTCAACAAGGGTGTCTGAAAGGGCAATACTCTCGCGGGCCCCCTCATCGCGCTGTTCAGCCGGTGTATATATAGAGCCGATGGTCGCACCATCAAGGTGCGGAGGAGGGCTGATGCCGACATCACGACGGACGACTTCGGTATCCGGGGAGGCGGACATCTGGGCGTCGATAAAACTGTCGACGAGCCCATTGGTGACACCTTGCGGGTTGGGACTGCTGGTGATGGCAAGAATGTGGGTCATAATTAAAAGACTCCTGTCTGAATGTTTCGGAATTGGCTTTAAGCGTTGATGCGGGCCTGTCCGGGAATCGGCAGACGAACTGCATAAAGGCCCTCGCCTAAAAGCGCCTGAACAACCGTCGCCACGCTCAGGAATATCGGATATTCCCAGCCGCCGCCTTCGGCGCTGAAGACCCAGCCATTACCGAAATGAACCTGAGCCGCGCCCAGCAAAATCGGAATGATGACGATAGAGACAGGGCGCACATAAAGCCCTGCAATCAGCATGAGGCCGCCGCCGACCTCAATAAAGGTTACAACATAGGCGAAGAAACCTGGGTAGCCGATGGACTCGAAGAAGCCAACGGTACCGGGCATGGTGAAGACAAAAATCTTCAGGAACCCATGGGCAATCAACATGACGCCCAGAGCCAGGCGCAATATCAGTGCTGCATATGAGGACGAATTTTCGGTGGACATGGTCTTTCTCCTTAAACTTTTGGGTGATGGATAATCATTTCAATCATCTTCATGGGAATGTATGGCCCATTAAGCCCGTAGACAATTATGCAATTTTGATTATAATTGTTTCCATATTGGAAACGATCAAGGGTTCATCATGGACACGCTGAACGGCTATACGGTTTTTACCAAGGTTGTCGAAACCGGTGGCTTCTCTGCGGCTGCCCGTGATCTCAACATCAGCAAATCGGCCGTCAGCAAGCACATCGCCAAGCTTGAAGATCACCTGGGCGTCAGGTTGCTTAACCGGACCACCCGCAAACTGTCACCAACTGAGGTCGGTGCGACTTTTTACGAACGGGCCCGGCGGATTGTTCAGGATGTGGAGGAAACCGAGCAAGCCGTCAGCGCCCTTCACGTCGAACCGCGCGGCACCTTGCGCTTGAACGTACCAATGTCGTTTGGCATCTCCCATGTCGCCCCAATCCTGGCAGACTTCAGCAAACGCTACCCGGACCTCAACATCGATATAGTCCTTAATGACCGTGTGGTCGATCTTCTTGACGAAGGGTTTGATGCCGCCATCCGCATCGCCCGCCTGCCAGACTCTACACTGATCGCCCGCAAGCTGGCGCCAATGCGGCTGATCCTTTGCGCCACCCCCCAGTACTGGAAAGAACACGGCATTCCGGAACATCCTTCGGATTTGCAAAACCATAATTGCCTGATTTACAGCTACCTGCTTAAAAAGAATGAATGGTCATTCAAAGGCCCGGACGGTGATATTTCGGTCAAGGTATCGGGCACCATCAGCGCCAATAATGGTGACGCCCTTCGGGGCGCGGCCCTTAAAGGTGTCGGCGTCTACCTGAGCCCAACCTTTATCGTCGGTGATGATCTGCGCAGTGGCCGCCTGCAAAGCGTGCTCAACCATTTCATGGAAACGGATCTGGCCATCTACGCGGTCTATCCCCACAACCGCTATCTTTCTGCTAAAGTACGTGCCTTCGTTGATTTTCTGGCCGAACACTATGGCCCCGAACCATACTGGGATGGTCCATGAGCAAGCAGAAAAACACCCTTCCCCTGGACGCCGTCTGCGGTGAAATCGATATCCGTATTGACCGCACCGGCCAATGGTTCCACGAAGGATCGCCGATTGGCAGGAAGGAACTTGTCAAACTGTTCGCCACGGTCCTTAAAAAGGATGAAAATGGCGATTACTGGCTGCAAACCCCGGTCGAGAAAGGCCGCATCCAGGTCGAAGACGCACCGTTCATTGCCATCATTATGACCATCGATGGAAACGGCGAGGATCAGATCCTTCACTTCGAGACCAATGTCGGTGACACCATGAGCGCCGGCACTGAAAACCCAATCAGGGTCGAGACCGATCCGGAAACCCGCGAGCCCTCGCCCTATGTACTGGTTCGCGACAATCTGGAAGCCAAGATCGCACGGCCGGTGTTTTATGATCTGGTTGCCCTGGGCGTCGATCACCAAGGCGACTTCGGTGTGTGGAGTGGCGGCTTGTTCTTCCCCCTTGGCCGTCTTGATGACGGACTTTAAGATGATCAGAATGACCCATCCCCTTTCCCCCCTGGACAAAGACTGGCTTGCCGGAAATCTTGATCAATCGACGGCGACACTTGAACAGGCGCCGCGCGGCGACCACGATCTAAATCCGGGCACCCGCTTGGCAAGCCCGCTGACCGCTGCGGCGGTGCTGGTGCCGCTGGTCACCTATCCCGACACGACAACAGTACTGCTGACCCGGCGCACCGATCATCTTGCCAATCATCCGGGTCAGGTCAGCTTCCCCGGCGGCCATATTGAACCGGACGATGGTTCGCCCGAAGAAACCGCTATTCGCGAAACCGAAGAAGAAACCGGCATGGCGCGCCGCCATATCGAAGTTATCGGTAGACTTGACGATTATGAAACCCGCACTGGTTTCAGGGTGACGCCGGTTGTTGCCATGGTGTCTCCGCCGTTTGAGCTGACCCCCGACGTCCATGAAGTCGCAGAAGTTTTCGAGGTGCCGCTTGCGTTCCTGCTCGACCCGGCCAATCATCAACGTCATGCTCGTGAATTTGAAGGAACGGAGCGACAATTCTTCGCCATGCCCTACAAGCAGCATTTTATCTGGGGGGCGACTGCCGGTATGTTGATCAATCTGTACGAGGCCTTAAAAGAATGATCCGTGTTTTTCTGCTTTATGTTTTGCCCATCGCCCTGCCCAGCCTGATGTACTTCTGCTGGGCCGCCTACATCCACAAATTCGACGAGGGTGAACCCGACAAGGCGGCGATAATACGCCAGGGACCCTGGTTCCGGCTTGTCCTGGCCGGCCTGTGCCTGATGGCTGTTGGCCTGGTGACCGCCGCCATAACCGGCGGCATGAGCCCGGATGGCCAGTATCAAGCGCCTTACGCCAAAGATGGCGAAATCGTACCCGGCCGGATGGTTCCCAAGCAGGAGTAACGTTCGTGAGCACTGGCCTGCAACCGACCGGTAAACTAGCGCCGCAACCGTGGATGACCGCGCCGCAAACCTTCGCCCTTTTCAAGGCCCTGCAGGCCGGTGGCAAGGAGGCTCGTTTTGTTGGCGGCTGCGTGCGAAATGCCGTCTTCGGGCTGCCGGTCACCGATATTGATATCGCCACCCCCGAACTGCCCGAGCGGGTGCTTGAACTTTTGCAAGCAGCCGACATCAAGGCCATTCCAACAGGGATCGAGCACGGCACCATTACCGCCGTCATTGACCATTGGCGCTATGAAGTCACGACCCTGCGCATTGATGTTGAAAGCCATGGACGTCATGCCACCGTTGCCTTTGGTGACGACTGGCTGGCCGATGCCAAGCGCCGCGATTTCACCATCAACACCCTGTCGAGCACACTTGAAGGCGATATCTATGATCCGTTAACCGGCCTTGATGACCTTGGCCAGCGCTGGGTTCGTTTCGTCGGTCGGGCCAAGGACCGCATTGAAGAAGATGTCCTCAGGTTGCTGCGCTTTTTTCGCTTTCAGGCGACCTTTGCCGGGATCACGGTTGACCGCGACGCGCTGGCCGCCTGTCGCCTGCTCGCCCCCAGACTGAATGAACTGTCCGCCGAAAGGGTCCGCGATGAACTGTTTAAAATTCTTGAAGCGCCCAACCCGGCTGACACCCTGGGGCTGATGAGGGGCGAGCGGGTGCTCGAACATGTGCTGCCGGAAGCTGAAAATTTTGGCCGCCTGCGCATGATCTGCTGGCTTGAGACAACGGCGATCAAGGTTCCATCGGTACAGCCCGATACGCTCAGGCGTCTTGCCGCCACCCTCCCCTGTGATCCATCGGGCCATCAGCCGCTGGCCGGAAGATTGCGCCTGTCCAACAAACAAACGGTGCGTCTGTCGACGATGACAAGCACCACGGTTACGATAAACCCGGAAATTGACGTACCCACCCAACGCAAGGTCTTGTATCAACTGGGCGCAGATGACGTTCGTGATCAGTTGTTACTTAACTGGGCCCAGGAAATGTCCATCGAACCGCGCCATAGCCCCCAGCGTACTGAAGCATGGCTGGCTTTACTTAATGTCGCCGACAACTGGACGCATCCCGTCATTCCGATTAAGGGTGATGACGCCTTGACCCTTGGAATGAAGCAAGGTCCCGGTGTCGGTGAGGTTCTTGGCGCGGTTGAAGACTGGTGGCGTGAAGGCGACTTCAAGGCCGACAGAGATCAATGCCTGGACCGTTTATCAACAATAATAGAGGAAATAACATGACCGCCTTGCGCATCTGTTTTGTTGGCGACAGCCTGATCAATGGAACCAACGACGAGGAATTTCAGGGATGGCCCGGACGCCTGTGCGCCGCCGAATGCGCGCGCGGCCATGAGTTGACATATTATAATCTGGGCGTGCGCGCCGAAACATCCGAACAGATCGAAATGCGCTGGCGCGCTGAATGCGAACCCCGCCTGCTTGATATTCATCCCGGGGCGCTGGTGTTCTCCTTTGGCGTCAATGATATGGCGATAGAAAATTCCGGTGAGGTCCGGGTTTCCAGACAACGTTCCCTTGAGGTCGCCAAAAAGATGCTTGGACAAGCCCAGCAATGGAAGCCGACCTTGTGGATTGGACCGGTTCCGGTCGATGAAACACAACAGCCCTTCCAGTCCGCCCCCGGCGTCGCCTACCATTTTTCGACCGGGCGTATGGCCGAACTTTGTCGGGACTATGAGACCCTGGCTGCCGAGATGGGCATTCCCTACCTAAAACTCATCGAGCCCCTTGCCGGCGAAAAAGTTTGGCAAGAGTCGTTTCGGCAAGGTGACGGGGTCCATCCCGCCGGGCCCGGTTACCAATTGATGGCAGACAGAATCAGCACTTGGACGGCCTGGCGCAACTGGCTGGATTAAAGCTGCACCTTTTATTAAAAATCAGTCCAATTATTATATTAGAATTACTTAATAAAGGTAAATAAGTCGCACCGGGAACAGTCACTAGCACCCACCTGACAAGGTAGTTCTATTCCTCCTCACAGAAGCAGTAGTAATTGATGACACTTTTATACTAAGGTGCTTCCGAATCATTTAAGAAGTTACGTGCTGAGGACTGATTTTTGATTACCATTACTATATTATCTAATTCTAATATTGCGACTAACTTGCGCCGTACTGCGACCTCCCATTTTAGAGAGTGTCGTTCGTGAAGGCTGAAGCGAAAACCTGTCACGAACAATCCCACCGTCCGTCATTCAAATGGACACGGATGTGGGTTGTGCTCGTGCTCGCCGGTCTGCTTGGCGGACTGTCGCTGTCCGGCTCGCCTTCCGCCGATGAACTTTTGGCGCCACCACGCGTTCATACGCCGCCGGGCGCAGCCGATAGCGAGGATGAACCCCTGGGCCCGTTCCCCGGTGTTGTCGCCCCTGAAGGCACATACGATGGCAAGAATGTCGAACAACCGATCGAATTCCCCCATGACCTTCACGCCGACACCAACAAGATCAATTGCCTGTACTGCCATACCTACGCACGCCGTAGCGCCGTCGCAGGAATTCCGCCGACGTCAAAGTGTATGGGCTGTCACAGCGTTATCGCCACGGATCGCCCGCGCATCAAAAAGCTGACGGAATATTGGGAAAAGGGCGAATCACCACCGTGGAAAAAAGTTCATGACCTTCCCGATTTTGTCCGCTTCACCCACGAGAGGCATTTAAAGAAATTCCTGTTCGACAATCCCGACATGGATGTTGAGCGTGTCGACGAGGTCTGCGCCCTGTGTCATGGAGACGTCAAGAAAATGACTGTCGCCAAGAAACAAAAACCACTGACCATGGGATTCTGCACCCGCTGTCACGAGGCCAATGACGGTCCCTTCGATTGCCAGAAGTGTCACAAGTAGAGCATTTTAGAGGAAGTATACCGGCAATGAGCAAAATCGAATTTGATCGCAGGGATTTCCTCAAAGTTATGGGCGTCAGTGGAGTCGCGGCCACCGTTGCCGGTTGCGATATGCCCTCCTACATCACCTCCGAAGAAGGCGTTGAAGAAGTCATCCCTTACCTGTCGCCGGAAGAATTCGTTATTCCCGGTGTCGGTGTCCATTACGCCTCGACATGTCTGCAATGCCCGGCAACCTGCGGAATCCGCGGTCGGGTTCGCGAAGGGCGGGTGTTGAAACTTGAAGGCAATCCGAAGAGCGCTTTAAACACTGGCAAACTGTGCCAGATGGGACAGGCCGGATTGCAGGCCCACTACAACCCGGACCGCCTGACAAAGCCCCTGGTTCGCAAGGACGGCGCGCTTGCCGAGGCCACCTGGGAAGATGCCCTGGCCCTGATAGAAGAAAAAACCGGTCCGTCTTCGGGGATTTCGGGCACCCGCTTTGCCTGGCTTACCGGCACCACCAGCGGTCACCAAAGCGTCTTGCTGAAGGCCCATCTGGAAAGCCTCGGCTCGTCCAATCATTTTGTCCACGAAGTCATAAACAGCAAGGTTTGGCAGGCCGTCTGCCAGGATATGCTGGGCCAATCCATGCCCCGCTTGCGCATCGACAAAGCCAAAATGGTGTTGTCCTTCGGCGCCGATTTCCTGGGCACATGGATGTCGCCTATTCATTTTTCCGCCGACTACGCCAAATTCCGTTCCGGTGAAGACCGCGGCATGTTGGTACAGGCCGAGCCGTCGATGTCGCTGACCGGCGCCAACGCTGATCTGTGGGTCGCCCTGCGCCCCGGAACCGAGGGCGTTATGGCTTTGGGACTGGCTAATGTTCTGATTAACAAGGAACGCATGGACGCATCGGCCCTGCCCGCCGACGCCCTGCAACTGATCAACCAGTACGGCGTTTCGAGGACCACTAGAATAACCGGTATCGCCGGTGATCGCCTGATCCGCATTGCCCGGCACTTGAAAGAACGTTCGCCAAGTCTGGTTCTGGCTGGCCAGTCAGCCGCGGCCCACGCCGATGGTTTTCAGTCCGTACAGGCGGCGATGTTGTTGAATGTTCTGCTTGGTAACATCGACCAAACTATTGAAGCCAATGGCGGTTTTGCTTTGCCGCAACTGGCCTCGGTCAGTGGCGGAACCTCTGATCTGGCGCGTTTTGCAGACGCCGCCGGGGCCGGAAAGCTCGATGCCGTCTTCTTTGATGGCAGCAACCCGCTTTTCGCCGCACCCAGCCACCTTGGCCTGAACGAAAAATTCGACGCCATCCCCTTCAAGGTTGCCTTCAGCCAGTTCATGGACGAAACCACGGCCCACGCCGATGTCGTCCTGCCCATGGCCTCACACCTTGAAGATTGGGGAACCCACGTCGCGGCTTATCAAGGGGCTGATCACGAAATTGCCTTCCAGCAGCCACTGATGGAATCAATTCATCCCGGAACCCGCAGTTTTGGTGACATGTTGCTGGCCTTGAATTCCATGCGCAACCCTGGCCCATTTGACGGGCTGGAAGACTACTACGCCTATCTGCAAAGTGCTGTTGGATCGATCCCCGGCGTCCTCAGGGGCGAGGATGATGAAGGTATCAACACCAGCGCCTGGAACCGGATTTTACAAGACGGACGCCTGCAAATGCCAATCGACACCAGGGCCCTTGCCAGCAACATTTCCGCCAATGACATGGACGTCAAGGAGGCCGACCCGGCGTTCCCTTATTATCTGGTGCCGACCCCGCGCAGCACTCTTTACGATGGCCGCCACGCCAACATACCGTGGCTGCAGGAATCACCTGACCAAATCAGCAAAGTGGTGTGGAATTCATGGGCTGAAATCCATCCGGTTACCGCCGCCAAGCTGGGTGTCGAGGAAGGCGATGTCATCACCGTCACAACCACCGACGGCTCACTTGAAGTGCCGGTCTACATTCATAAAGGCATTCACATTGACGTTGTCGCCGTGCCCATGGGACAGGGCCATAAGGAATATGGCCGTTACGCCAAGGGACGCGGAGTCAACCCGTTGAAAATTCTGAGCCCCGGCAGCGACGCCAAAACCGGCGAACTGGCCCTTTTCGGCAGCCGGGCGGCCCTTGCCGCGACTGGCCGGGCCGGTCGTCTGGTCAAAATGGGCAACACTGAAACACAACATGGTCGCAAGATTGTCGCCACCATCACCGCCGAACAACAACGCCGCAACGAAGGGGACTCTTAAGCAATGTCTCTCGTCAGAAACTTTATCGAAGACTGGTCGCGTTATCGCAGAAGCATCGACGAAGGCGGCTTCCACGAATATGAACACATGTGGGGCATGGTCATCGACCTTGATAAATGCACCGGCTGCAATGCCTGTTCGGTCGCCTGTTACGCCGAAAACAATCTGGCCGTGGTTGGCGAGGACAAGTTTGAAAACGGCCAAGGTATGCACTGGATGCGTATCGAACGCTATTGGGACGAGCCGAACCTGGGCAACGAGCGGGTCCGCGATACCCAGGAGCATGGCGCTTCGTTCATGCCGATGATGTGCCAACAATGTAATTCAGCGACTTGCGAACCGGTTTGCCCGGTTTCGGCCGCCTACCACACCCCAGATGGCCTTAACGCCCAGATTTATAACCGCTGTGTCGGTTCGCGTTACTGCGCCAACAACTGCCCGTATCGTCTGCGCTATTTCAATTTCTTCTCTTACTACGAAGACAGCTGGCCGTCGCCGCTGGATATGCAGTTGAACCCGGATATTTCCGTGCGCGACAAGGGCGTTATGGAAAAGTGCACCTTCTGCGTTCAGCGCATCAGGTCCACCAAAAACGCCGCCAAGATGGAAGACCGTGATGTCATCGACGGCGAAGTGCAGACGGCGTGTCAACAAACCTGCCCGACAACGGCGATTGTTTTCGGTGATCTTCTTGATCATGAAAGCGATGTTCACAAGCTTTGGCATAAACACCAGACCCGCCTTGGCACGACGAAGCAGAATAAAGATAACCCTGAATTGCGCGGATACAGGCTCTACGAACAACTCAATACCGAGCCCTCCGTCACCTACCTGGAACGGGTGCGAGACGTTTAATGGCTGAGGAAACACACGTACACGCGACCAAGGATATCGACGAGAAAATCGCCTGGGCGAAGATCAACACCGATGTCCTAAGGAGTATGGAAAACCCGCGCATGGGTTACTGGCTGGCTGTTGGCGTCAGTATTTGCATGTTGATGGTCGGCGTCTATTCGGAAGTCTACCAGTACAACGTCGGCATGGGCCCGGCGCAGTTGAACAATCCGCACATGTGGGATTTGTATATATCTACCTTTGTGTTCTGGATTGGCATGAGCCACTCAGGCACGTTGCTGTCGGCTATTTTGCATTTGTTCCACGCCGACTGGCGCAAGCCGATCTACCGTTTTGCCGAGGCCATGACCACGTTCTCGCTGATGACGGCGCTGGTCTTCCCGATCATTCACTTAGGGAGGGTCTGGAACATGCACTGGGTTATTCCCTATTACAGTGACCGTGGCATCTGGCCGAACTTCAGATCACCGCTGGTTTGGGATGCTTTCGCCATCACCACCTACCTGACCGGATCGGTGCTGTTCCTGTATATTGGCATGATCCCTGATCTGGCGATTTGCCGTGATAACGCCATTGGCTGGCGCAAACGCCTGTACACCTTCATGTCCGTTGGCTGGCGCGGCGATGACCGGCAGTGGCGCAACTTCCGCAAGACTTATCTTCTGATGGCCTGTTTCCTGATCCCGCTGGCGGTGTCCGTGCACTCCATCGTTGCCGCCGATTTCGCCATGGCGATCATGCCGGGCTGGCACGTTACTTCATTCCCGCCCTACTTCGTTTCCGGGGCCCTGTATTCTGGCTGTGCGGCGATTATCACCCTGTTCGTGCTGCTGCGGTATTTCTTCAAGTTCGAGCAGTACATGACCCTGCCGATTCTCGACAAAACCTGCAAGCTGACCTTCGCCATCGCCATGGTCTGGTCCTATTTGAACCTGATTGAGTTCGCTTCTGTCTGGTACGGCCATGACATACCGGCCAAGGAAGTGCTGATCGCCAAGTTCACCGGCCCTTACTCACCCTTCTTCTTGGGCATGTTATTCTGCGGTTCGGTGCTGCCCTTTACCCTGGCTTTTGAGAAAATCCGCCGCAACCCGATGTTGCTGCTACCTATTTCCATCTTCCTAAACGTCGGCATGTGGCTGGAACGCTACATGATCGTCGCCCCGACCCTGTCCCTGTCCTATCACCCCTGGAGTTGGGATGTCATGTGGCCGGGCTGGGTTGAGTGGGGCATTGTCTTTGGCAGCTTCGGCTGGTTTGGCCTGCTGTTCCTTATCTTCGTCAAGGTGTTCCCGTCGGTGTCCATGTACGAGGTCAAGGAAATGGTCTACCACCGCCGTCGTGTGGTCTATGAAGACGCCGAACTGAGAGCCCATGAGTATAAGACGGGCGCTTCGGGCGCCAGCAGCGCCGCCCCGGCGACGGAGGGCTCTTAAGGTTATGGCTAAAAAAACCCCCAAGAAAAGGCTGCTCGGGCTGTTTGGCGATTTTGAACAAGCGATCAAGGTGATTATCGATATCCGCCAATACGAAGTTCCCGGCGTCAATGTCGACAATATCACCATCAAGTCGCCCATCGAACATCCCGAGATCGAGGAAATCCTTGGCGACCGGCCCTGCCATGTATCCAAATTCACGTTGTCGGGCGCCCTGTTCGGCTTGATTTTTGGCGCCTTCTTCCTGGCCGCTGCCCAGGCCAACTTCCTGATCCAGCCGCAAGGCGGAAAGCCGGTTATCACCATCACCTCGAATCTGGTGCTGATATACGAAATGCTGATCCTGTTCGGAATGCTGGCGACCTTTATCGGCTTCCTGTTCGGGGCTGGCCTGATGCGCAAGCGTTCGACCCTGGATGATGAAATGATCAGCCTTGATCAGGTCGGCATCGTTATCGAAGTCGAAGATGAAAACATCGACCCGGTCATGGCGTTGTTTGAAAAACACCATGTGCTTGAGGTCAGGGACAGGGAGCTCACGGACATATGAGACATCTTTTCCCGTTCCCGCTTGCATTCGTCTGCCTGATGCTGGCCGCTGCCGCCCTGTTGGCGCCCACCCCGGCCCATGCATGGCCCTGGTCGACCGACATGATGAACCAACCCAACGTCAAGCCACAGGAAGGCCCCATGCGTCCCTTCCCAAGGCGTTCGGTTCCGGTAAGCGGCATCCCGACAGAAATCATCGACCGCGACGAGGCCGAAGAAATGGCTAATCCTTATCCGCCAAGCCCGGCATCCATTGGAACCGGGCGGACCCTGTTCAAAATCTATTGTGCTGCCTGTCACGGCATTGCCGGGCGGGGTGATACCCCCGTCGCCGAACTGATTGGCACCGTTGATTTGACCGACCCCGATATGGTCGGCGACCTGACAGACGGCTGGATCTTCGGCACCATCACCTTCGGCAGCGCCATTATGCCCGCTTACGGCGTCACTAACGAAGAAGGGGAATATCGCGGTTCTAACGATTTAAATGTCGAGGAACGCTGGCATGTCGTTAATTACATTCGCAACGGCCTGGTTGCCGACGCCGAAATGCGCGAGGCAGCTGCACAATGAAGAAAACCTGTTTTTTTAACAAAATGAGCGCCTGAGCCATGGAAGATTTCGGTAGCTGGTCGATCATCACGACGAATTTCCTCATTGTTCTATATTTGGCCTTGGGGGGCGTTATCCTTTCGTCACTGCTGCATCTGGTGAACGCCAAATGGCGCTTTCAGATCCGCTGGCTGGCCTGCGCCAACATGGCGTTATTCCCCATCGCCTTTGTCCTGTTGCTGATTTTGCTATCCAACGGCGAGGCCACATTCCCGTGGCTGGCCACGGCCCATAATGAAGGCGTACATCTGCCGGGATGGCAAAACTATACCTTCCTGGTGATCCGCGAGATCGGTGGCTTTATCTTCGCCTTTGGCCTCTGCTACGCCTACGTCAAATTGCAGAAACAGGCCGAAATTGACCCGGCACCCGCCGTCCAGCGACGCTTCCGCAATGTGGCCCTGACCATCCCCTTCCTTTATGTCATCTACGGCAGCATGGTCGCCTGGGATTTTGAAATGACCATGGAAGCCGGATGGCACAGTGCCAGTTACGCGGCCTATCAGTTCCAAAGCAACTTCCACGGCTTTCTCGCCTATTTTGTCCTGATGCTCTACGTCATGGATAAAACAGGCAATATGAAGGACGACTTCGAGCGTAAAATTTACAACTATCTGGCCCAGCTTATTCTTGGCATGACCATTTTGTGGATTTACTTCTACTTCACCCAGTACCTGGTTTTCTGGTATGGCCGTCTGCCCTTCGAGATGGATCGCTTTATTCGTATGCTCGAGGGTGGTTACTACCCGCTTATGGCGCTGTTCCTGACCTGCAAGTTCATCATTCCGTTCTGTACCTTTATCTTCACCCCGGCCCGCCACAGCCGTCCGACTGTGGTTATTGTGGCGGTGTTCATTCTTGCCGGGACATGGCTTGAACGTTACGTGTGGATTTCAGGGTCCGTTGCCAGCCGCTATTTCCACACGCCCCTGTCAAACTCCTTTGACCTGCTGGTCACCGGCTTGATCATGGCGGCTGTGTTCATGTCACTGCGTTGGCAACTGAACCGCGAGAATTTGCTCAAAAACCGTCAATCGGTCTGACGCAAGGCCTCTCCCAGAACCATAGCCGCTGCGATGGCGACGTTGAGTGAGCGCGCGCCGGGCGCCATTGGCACCTGCAATTGCGCATGGGCGGCGGCAAAAACATCGTCCGGAACCCCGGCGCTTTCACGGCCGACCATGATGATGTCGTCGGCCCGGAAGGGAAAATCCGTATAAACGGTTTCAGCTTTCGTCGACAACAACACCAGCCGCACCCCTTGAACATCTATTTCCTGCTTGAAGGATTGCCAGGAGGAATGCCGGGTGACATCGGCATCTTGCAGATAATCCATAGCGGCGCGTTTTAACTGCCGGTCGGAAAAAACGAACCCACAGGGCTCGATAATATCGACGGCGATATCAAGACACATGGCTGTACGCAGCAAGGTGCCGGTATTTTGTGGAATATCCGGTTGATAGAGGGCGAGACGCATGTTTTATTCATTCAGACTGTGAAAATTGATCCATGTTAAGGCATAATGCACGAAAGACCTGATTTTATCCCTTTGCATCCAGGATTGTATTGATTATACCCTTCTGCCAATCTAGGGCGCGCCCGGCAACAAGATCAGATTTAAATCGTCCCGAACGGACACCTAAGAGGTTCTTTCATGACCGACCAAGCAAGTGACGACACGGCAACCCCTGAAGAAAGTGCCAGCAGGCGTGATTTTCTGCAAATAGCCACCTATACGGTTGGCGCGGTTGGCGCCGGTTTGGCCGTCTGGCCAATTGTTGACAGCATTAACCCGCCGGCAGATGTTCTCGCCCTTGCTTCGACAGAGGTTGATCTTTCACCCGTCGAAGTCGGACAGAGCATCACTGTTATCTGGCGTGGCCGTCCGGTCTTCGTTCGCCACCGTTCGGAAAAGGAAATCGAAGACGCAAGGGCCGTCCCCCTGGACGCCATGCCTGACCCGCAAAGCGATGATGACCGAACGCAAAAGCCGGAATGGCTGATTATGGTCGGCATCTGCACCCATTTAGGATGCATTCCCAACGGCCAGCGGCCAACTGATCCTAAGGGAGACTTCGGCGGCTGGTTCTGCCCCTGTCACGGTTCCCACTATGATTTGTCCGGACGCATACGAAAAGGCCCGGCCCCGACGAACCTTGAAATTCCGACTTATGAATTCGTTGACGATACAACCATCAAAATCGGCTAAGGGAATTATAAAATGAAACTATCAAAATCCATCATTTTGCCCTTTCTTGACTGGGTTGATTATCGTCTTCCGGTATTTTCCTATGCACGGGAAAACCTGATTGATTATCCGACGCCAAAGAACCTGAACTACTGGTGGAATTTCGGATCGCTTGCCGGCATCGTCCTGATGATAATGATCATCACCGGGTTTTTCCTGGCCATTAACTACACCCCGCACACGGATTACGCCTTTTCCAGCGTCGAGCACCTGATGCGCGACGTTAACTATGGCTGGCTGCTGCGCTTTATGCACGCCAACGGCGGCTCCATGTTCTTTATCCTGGTCTACATTCACATGTTCCGCGGCCTGTATTTCGGCTCTTTCAAAGCGCCGCGAGAATTGCTGTGGATCATCGGCGTGGTCATCTATCTGTGCATGATGGGCACCGCCTTCATGGGTTATGTGTTGCCCTGGGGACAAATGAGCTACTGGGGTGCTACCGTTATCACCAGCCTGTTTTCCGCCGTCCCCATTATTGGCGATACAATCGTCACCTGGCTGTGGGGTGGCTTCGTCATCGATAACAACACCCTGACCCGCTTCTTCGTTGGTCACTACCTGATGCCGATGGTTATTTTCATGCTGGTTGTTGTTCACATGTGGGCCTTGCATGTCCATAAATCGAACAACCCGCTGGGCGTTGATATGCGGACCCCGGCTGACAGCATTCCCTTCCATCCTTATTACACCATCAAGGATATGGTCGGCATGGGCGTGTTCTTTATCGTCTACTTTGGATTTGTCTTCTTCGCCCCTGACTTCTTCGGCGAGCCTGACAACTATATCGAGGCCAACCCGCTGGTCACACCGCCGCACATTGTCCCCGAATGGTACTTCCTGCCGTTCTATGCAATCCTGCGTTCCATCGACAATAAACTGATCGGCGTTATCGCCATGTTCGCCGGTGTCTGCATTCTGTTCGCCTTGCCGTGGATGGATCGTTGCCGGGTTCGCAGCGCCAAGTTCCGGCCGATTTACCGGCAGTTTTTCTGGCTGTTCTTCGCCGATTGCATCCTGCTTGGCTATATCGGCGCACAAACCGCCGTCGAGCCGTTTGTCACCATCGGCCGTATCGCCACCGCCTATTATTTCGCCCACTTCCTGATTATTTGCCCGCTTATCTGTAAGTTTGAACGACCCCTTGTGCCGCCGGAAAGTATCAGTGCGGGTGTTCTGAAAGCCCAGAAGGGAGCTGAATGATGCGTATCAACATGACGTTCCCGCGCACCATTGGCGCCGCCTGTGCCGGTGTTCTGCTTGCCACAGCGATCAGCACAGCGGCCCAGGCATCCGGTGACAGCGTCAAACTGGAAAAACAGGACTGGTCCTTCAATGGTATTTTCGGCACTTATGACAGAGGTGCCTTGAAACGCGGTTATCAGGTTTATTCCGAAGTGTGCGTTAGCTGCCACTCCCTGAATTATGTCGCCTATCGTAATTTGATGGATATTGGCTTCGAGGAAACAAACGTCAAGGAAATCGCCGCCGAATTCGAGGTCGAGGACGGCCCAAATGACGAAGGTGAAATGTACCTGCGTCCGGCCCGCCCCTCGGACCGCTTCGTCGCCCCTTATGCTAACGAGAAAGCCTCCCGTGCAGCCAACAACGGTGCTTTCCCACCTGATTTGTCGCTGATGGCGAAAGCCCGTAAGGGTGGTCCGGATTATCTTTTCGGCCTTCTGACCCGTTATCATGAAGAAGCGCCCGAGGGCATGGAACTGGCCGATGGCATGAGTTATAACGAGGTCTTCCCTGGCCATCAGATCGCCATGTCGCAGCCCCTGGAAGATGAGTCGGTTGAATACGAGGACGGCACGCCTGCGACACTGGTTCAGCACGCAAAAGACGTCACCACCTTCCTGGCCTGGGCTGCAAGTCCGGAAATGGAGCACCGCAAACGTCTTGGCATCAAGGTCATGCTATTCCTGTTCGTGTGGACAGGCATGTTGATCGCCCTGAAGAAAAAAATCTGGGCAAAGCTGCATTAGAGCATTCATATCGATCAAATTACCCACCATTAAATTAAGTGATTTGATGGCAGTTTGATCTTTGTATGATCGATCAAATTTCCCGCCATTATATGAAGTCATTTGATGGCGGTTTGATCTTTGTATGATCGATCAAATTTCCCGCCATTATATGAAGTCATTTGATGGCGGTTTGATCTTGCTAGTTGTTCAGGGCGCCCCGGTTAATCCAGCGGCGTAGCATCAGTTTTTCCCATTTGCTCAACTCTTTGCGGCCACCGTGGGGCATCTTCAGCATGGCGTTGGCGCGTCCTTCGATCAACACCATCATGTTACTTGAGAATGCGTCACCCGGAACAATGATCGAGCCATATTCTGTGCCCTTCATCAGGCTTTCATAAGTACTCATATCCAGTTTGCTTTTCTCGTAACCTTCCTGGCCGGGAACATGACATTCCAGACAATGCTTTTCCAGGATCGGCATAACCTCAGCTTTAAAGGTGGCGTGATCGGCGCGCGCACTTGTCGACAAAACCAGTCCAATGAGCCCGGCCCCAAGCAGAAGTCCTTTGGGGAAACATAAACATCGTGATTTCCGCACAAACATAGCAACCTCCTTTCGCTTTCTAACTCTCCCTTATTCAGCCCTTACATCTGGGCCCGTTTTGGTTCCGTATCCATGCTCTTGCCTTCAAAGATCGGAATGAAACGGCTGATCACGTAATACGTCACAAACGGTGCAACCATGATAGTCCCGGCTGTCAACAACCCTTCCTTGGCAAAGAATTCAAACTCGTAATGGACGAACCCGCGTTCTGATTTTGAAATCAACTGACCGCCGACAACGACATTGAAGCGCATCACCAGCACCTGGAAGATCAGCATCAGGCTGCCCAGGTTGCCCAGATAAAGCAGCGCCTTATCCCTGATATCCAGAAGCGAGACAATGCCAAGCACCAGTATCGGGCCAAGCGACAGGAAGCCCATTTGGCCAAGCACATAGGAATTATACAAAGGTCCCATCAGCAGCGGCTTGATAACGGCCCAGTGGGCTCCTTGCTCATAACTGACGAAGGTAATTTCCAGAATCTCCAGCGCGTAATCCAGAATAAACGCTATCCACAAGGTGATGATGAACTTCTTGATCAGGACGTAGTCGTAACCCTGTCCGCGCCGCCACATAATAAAGCTGTACATAAGAAACATCATGGCGATGCCACTGACAATGGCAGAGGACAGGAAGATAAACGGCTGCAGCGCCGTCGCCCACCAGGCGACCGCTTTCACAGAACCGAAGACAAACCCCACATATCCATGCAACAGGCAAGCCCAGGGAATACCGATGCCGGCCAGGAATTTGGCTAATTTTTTATCGAACGCGGCCGATTCCGGATTGTAGGTGGTAATACCCAGGCACAGGATTTTCCAGAAAATTGCCATGTTTCCGGCGGCTTCATTGGCTTTTTCGATGAACACCTTCCGGTAGATAACCCAGATTTCGATCATCAGAAGCACCAGATAACTGGAGTACACATAACCGAAAATACTCATCGCCGAGGTTGTGTGTGGTGTGGTGTAGATCTGGTAGGCCCGTTGCGGTTGGCCCAGATGAACCAGCAGGGGCATGGCCGCAAACAGGCCGAAACTGAACGCCGCAACCAGCGCAAAATTGGCAATCGGCTTGAATTCCTTGACCCCAAAGACATGGTACATCGATGACAGCACAAAGGCGCCCGCGACCAGCCCTGTAATGTAGGGGTAGATGACAATCATGATCGACCAGGTGACATGGGCGTTATTGGGAAAGATGTAATTGACCAGGGCACCATCAGGCAGTCCAAAGGCTTCCATCACACAACCTCCCTTGGCAAGCCGATATAGAAGCAAGTCGGATCGGTATGCATTTCAGGTTTCAAAACCATCCACTGATCGGCTTCAAAAAGTTTCGAGACTTCACTGTCGATATCATTGAGATCGCCAAACAACCGCGCCTTTTGCGGGCAGACAGTGACACACGCCGGCAGCAGACCCTTTTTCACCCGGTGATAGCACCAGGTGCACTTGTCTGACTTATGCTCGACAGGATTAATGAAACGCGCCCCGTAAGGACAGGCCTGGACGCAGTAGCCACAGGCCATGCAGTAATCCCGGTCAACCAGCACGAACCCTTCGGGTGATTTGAAGGTGGCGCCGACCGGGCAGACCTGAACACATGGCGGGTTGTGACAGTGATTGCACATTTTGGGTACCGTGCGGCTGAGTTTGATATTTTCCCGGAACCGCTTGTTGAGCTTTTCAAAACCCTCAATTGCTCCCTTGGGCGAGTCGACGTAGACGCCTTCATCCCTGACCACATAGCGTTCGACCCAGGTACGGAAATAATCAGTCGGCACGCTGTTTTCACGCTTGCAGGCACGCACGCAGTTGCCGCAACCGATACACTTGCTGACATCGATGATATAGGCATATTTGTGTTCGGCTTGATCCCTGTGCTGCGAGCCCCCTGTTTCGGGTCCGTGTGCCATAGCACCCGGTCCAAAAACCATCAGCACGGTCGCCGTCGCCGTCCCTTCGAGCAGACGCACCAGGAATTCCCGTCGGGAGTCGGGTATTTTGGAATTTTCCATATCGATTAATTCCTTCGCGATTTTATTTTGCTTCTGCATGGCCTAAGGCGTCGGGTCATGCGGCGTGTGACAGGCGGTACAGACCATGTCGGGTTCAATTTCCCCATGCTCCTCGACCTTTTTCAGGTCGAATTGAGGGAAGTTTTCGGGCTTGCTAACCCGTGCGTCATGACAATTCAGGCATTGCCATGTCGATTCGTCGTCAACCACCGCGTCAGCGATTTTCTCGCCTTCTTTAACATGATCGGCAAGCGCCCCGTGGCATGACTCACACGACAGCGCCTGATGCTTGAATTCGGCGAGTTCCTGGTTAACTTCCTCGTGACAGGTGACGCAGGACTGATTGCCGCCATAAGAAACCTCGTAGCTTGCGTTGAGCGTCAGGGCGTCGCTACGGTACCAGTCCTTGTAATTCCAACTCGATGGCGTCGCCACTTCCTTGATAACAAGAAACACGAAAATGGCGCCGATAAGGACCGCCGCGAGTCGAACGATGTGGGCTTTTGGGCCTGGTAACGACATGGTTTTCTTCTCCCGGAAAAAAGCCGGACAAATCCGAAGTCTTATTTAAGAGTCTTCAGGTAGGCGATGATGACGGCGCGCTGATCTTCTTTTTTCAGCTTGTAAGCCATGGTTTTGGCGCCAACGAATTTCTTCGGATTAGCCAAAAACTGATCCATGTTCTTATCATCCCAAACCACGTCAGAGCCCTTTAAACCCTTGTATTTGGCGAAGTCTGTGGAGCCCGCTTTGCGACCGATAATACCGGCCAATGAAGGGCCGTTTTTATGCTTTCCGGCCTCTGTCGAGTGACAGCTGCCACATCTTTTCTTGAAAAGTTTCGCCCCGTCTTCTGCGTCGGCAAAGGAAATGGAAGGACTGGAAATTAATGTCAGAACAAAAATTCCAGAAAGAACCGTCAACCATGATTTTTTCATCGGACTGCACCTTAAATCTGACCATAATTAAAATTACAAATTGTAAGGTTAATATAGATGGATGATTCAGGGGATCGTTGACGTAGATCAAAAATGATCAAATACGATCTTTAAAATAAAACTAAATCATATGAGTTTCGCACTCAGGAATCTTCATTTGTCTCCTTGCGCCCCAACCAGGGCATCAACGCTGCGCCCGCAACGATGTTTGTCGCCAGCGGCACCTTGTTCAGGTCACAAACCCTGTAGAAAGGTGAAATATCGGGCTGACGCTCACCTGTGGCCAGCGGATCACGCAGAAAGAAGACCGCCCGGATGACACCCGTCGTACAAATCAGTCCACACAGATGAATCTCGCCACCCTGGGAATTTGAATGAAGGGCGGAAACTTCAAGCCCCAACTCTTTTTCAATGATGGCACCTGTTTCCTTCGTTGATAACAGGCGGTAGGACTCGAAAATTGGCCGATTGGTCTTGATCAGCTTGACCAATTGATCTGCCATTGCCTCGTGGGCGATCAGGATCAGGGATTTGGCCGTCGTCATGGTATTTTCTTACAGTTAGAAATTATTGTTTCGATTATGAAAAATCCGTTTAATTGAAGTCTATATTCTACTAAAAAGGGGCAGCCCCGCCTTGATAATGATCAAAGCCGCTCCGCAAGCGGTCATTGGAAAATAAATGCACCTGTCCCGCGATCATCGTAACGTCACTGTGCTTGCCCTTTGTCAGGCGTTGTTCATAACCGGGCAGTCGATAATGTTTATTCTCGCAGGCCTTGTCGGGGCCGACCTGACCGAAGAAAAGGCACTGGCGACTTTGCCCATTTCGGTGATCATTATCGCCACCACCCTGACAACCATTCCCGCATCGTTGCTGATGAAACGAATTGGTCGCAAACCGGGTTTTATGATTGGTGCAACATTTGGCGTGATCGGCGCGCTTATTGCGTCTTACGGTATTCAACAGTCGAATTTCTGGATATTTGTCTTGGGCACCGGGACCATCGGCACTTACGGCGGCTTCGCCCAATACTACCGTTTCGCCGCCGCCGATGTGGCCGAGTCCAACTTCAAGGGCAAGGCCATCTCGCTGGTCATTTCAGGCGGCATCGTCGCCGCTTTCACAGGCCCGCTTTTAACTAATTATACCTTTGATATCAACGTCATACCCTTTCTTGGCTCTTTTGTAACCGTGGCCATACTGGCGGCAACGGCAATCCTGATGTTGACCCTGATTGACATCCCCCGCCCCGATATTGCCGAGCGCAGCTCAAGCGGTCGACCCCTGACTGAAATCGTCCGCAATCCGGAACTTCTGGCCGCCATCTTCGTCGGCATGATCGGCTATAGCGTTATGAGTTTGCTGATGACCGCGACGCCGCTTGCCATGGTCGCCCACGGCTATATGGTTCACGACGCCTCGTTTGTCATCCAGTGGCATTTGATCGGCATGTTTGCGCCGGCCTTTTTCACAGGATCGCTGATCGTCCGCTTTGGGGTGCGAAAAGTCATGTTCTCAGGCACCATATTGCTCGCCGGGGCGATCATCGCCGCCCTTGTAGGGGAAACGGTGACTCACTTCTGGGTGGCGCTGTTCGCCCTTGGCCTGGGATGGAACTTCACCTTCATCGGTGCTTCTACCCTGCTGACCGAAACCTATCAACCCGAAGAACGGGCCAAGGTCCAGGCCTTGAACGATTTCATGGTTTTTGGAACCGTCGCCCTGGCCTCGCTGACTTCGGGCACGATATTGCACTTCTTCGATTGGCGGACGGTGAATTTGGCGGCTATTCCGCCCATCACACTGGCTGCGGCGGCGATTATTTTCCTGATTATCAGGAACAGACGAATTATCAGGAACAGATAAAATGTAGCCTAGCGCCGTTGGCGTGCTGTGGCTGCACGGACAAACCTTCGCCGTCCTCTGTATATGAAATTCCCGCATCATCAAAGAACACCGCAGTGGCCGTAAGGTCAGCCACCTCAATGCCAAGATCGCTAAGCCCCGCACCGTCCTCTGCTTGAACCAGACACACCTTGCGGCTGACAAAGTCCGCACCAAGTACCTGCCCATAGGCGACAGTGGCCGCAGCCACGTCCTGCACGGCGATGCTCATCCAGGCGATGCCCCTGGCGCCATTTGCATGGATCAGCCATTCGGGGCGGCGCATCAGTTCCGGGGTCAGGTGCCGGCAAAAGAACCCGGACAAGCCCGGTAATGTTCCGGCAGGGGGATGGAGCAGCCTGAAACGCGGCTCGACAGTACCATCTGGTAATTCCAGTAGCCGTTTCAGGTCTTGCGGCTGACCACCCAGTTTTTCCGCAAGCGCCTCAAGATCGGAACTGGCGAAGGCCATGCCGAGCAAACCCTCGCCATGACTTTCCAGAAATGCATCAAGATTATTGGTGAACTGGCTGGCGTCGACGATGCCCAGCAGTTCAAGATAATCAACGGCGAACATGATGCAGTAATTGGCCGTGCCCCAGCCGATGTGCTTGCCGCGCGGGCAGGTGGTGAAGCCAAGCCGCTGCCAGTCAAGCCGCGCCGCCTCAAGATCGGCAACCCCGACAAGGGCGTGATCAAAACCGTCGATAAGGTCTCTCAGCACCCTATTTCCGTCGTTTGGCTCTGGCCGCCTGCCTTTTGCTCTTCTTCTTTTCTTCGGCCAACAAGGTCTGATACAGGTCCAGGGCTTTCTTGGGACGCATATTTTCATGAACCACCGCACGAACCGCCTGGATCATGGCCACAGGGCTGTCGGCCTGGAAGATATTGCGGCCCATATCGACACCTGCCGCGCCCTGATCGATGGCCTTGTAAGCCATTGTCAGCGCCTCAAGTTCCGGTAATTTTTTGCCACCGGCAATGACAATGGGAACCGGACAGCTGGCACAAACGTTTTCGAAACCCTTGTCGAAGTAGTAACTCTTGACGTAATGAGCCCCCAGTTCGGCGGCGATGCGGGTAGCCAGCAGGAAATAGCGCTGATCGCGCTTCATGTCTGCGCCAACGCCGGTGACGGCCATGGTCGGGATGCCGTAACCATTGCCGCTGTCGATCAGCTTGATCAAATTGGCGATGGATTTATGTTCGTATTCAGCGCCGATGTATATCTGGGTCGTAATGGCGGCGACGTTGAGGCGGATGGCATCGTCTATATCGACGGCGATGGTCTCATTGGACAGCTCGCTGAGGATGCTTTGACCACCCGAACAGCGCAAAACCACCGGCTTGTTGATGGACGCCGGAACGATGGCCCGCAAAGCGCCGCGCGTGCACATCAAAACGTCGGCATGCTCCATCAGGGGGACAATTGTCAGGTCCATGCGTTCCAGGCCGGATGTCGGACCCTGGAAGTAGCCATGGTCGAAAGCCAGCATCACAGTGCGCCCGCTGTCCGGGTTGAAAATACGGCCCAGCCGGTTCTGCATACCCCAGTCCAGGGCGCCTGCCCCCTTGACATGAAATGGTTTGTTTTCCTGGGGGATGCCGATGCCGAAATCCTTGCCTTCTTTGATGCCGTCTTTGTCAGCCATGTTTATTCTCCTAAATTCAAAAAAATTATCTTAGCGATGCCTCAATATTGCCGCCATCAACGGTCAGAGTCGCAGCGGTTGTCGAGGGTGATAACGCCAAATGCAGAAACGCCCGCGCAACATCAAGGGCGCTCACCTCGCGGCCCAACAGATTGCCGGACATATAATCCTTTTCACTTAACTTCCGAGCTTTGGAGCGCGCCGCAATCATATCATCGGACAACAGCCCGGAGCGGATACGATCAGCGTTAACGGCGTTGCTGCGGATACCATCGGCCCCGTGATCAAGGGCGTATTGCTTCATCAGAAACAGCGTCGCCGCCTTGGGTAGGCCATAGGGGCCGAAATCCTTACCCGGATTGAGCGCCTGTTTGGAGGTGTTAAACAACAGGCAGCCGCCTGTGCCTTGCGCCTTCATGACCTTGACAGCCGCCTGGGCTACCTTTTGATGGCCCCAGAAATTAAGCTCGAAGCTTTGCCGCAGCACCGCCTCGTCAACGTCACCAATACGCCCCTGCCAGGCCGCACCGGCATTGGAAATGACAATATCAATGCCGCCAAAAGCCCCGGTTACCCTTGCCATGGCGGCCTCGACCGCATCCCCATCGGTGACATCACATGCCAGGCCAAGGCCTGCAAATTCGGCTGCCGCTTTTTCGGCATCGTCACCTTCAAGATCAAGTACCGCCACCGCCGCCCCGGCATCGGCAAACAGGCGCGCCGTCGCAAGTCCAATGCCCGAAGCAGCCCCGGTCACCACCGCCACCTGCCCGACAAGCGGTTTTTCGTCTTGCCATGGCAGCTTGGCTTGTTCAGGGGCCCAGTATTCAATATCGAACAGGTCAGACTGGGCAGCGCCTTCAAAATCACCCAGACCTTCAGCCGCCATCACCACCCCTGCCGTGCATTCTGCCAGATCGGCGGCGACGACTGCCTCCCCGGTTGATCGACCAAGCCCGAACAAGCCCAGTCCCGGAACCAGAATGACACGGGGTTTGTTATCAAGCATGACTTGTGAACCTTCACTATAACGTTCGAAATAGGCCTGGTATTGATTTTCATAAGCCTCCATGGCCACCCTCGCCGCCTTGGCGAAAGCCTCAAGATTTCCGGCTTCGGGGGGCGGCACGATAAGGGGGCGGGGTTTGATGCGAATGACATGATCCGGCGTCACATTACCGGCGTTGGCGTAACGTTCGACATCGGCCCCGTTGACGAAGGCCACGACATCCGGACCATCACGAAATTCCAGAATGAAATTCTTGAAGGTTGCGGTTTCTGCGTCAGACAGGGCGCACAAACCGCGCAAGATTGGCGCTACCTCAGTGACGGGGGCCAATTTACCTGGAATTTTTGCCAATTTGAGGGCACGATTTGCAGACGTGGCCAAATATTCTTCTGCCACACAGACCAGATCAATCATGCGCGTGTAGGCCTGCTGGGCGGTCTCACCAAAGGTAAACAGGCCATGGCGGGGGATCAGGATGCCCTGTTCAGCGTCACCGGCTTGCAATACGGTTTTGGCCAGGGCGAATCCAGACATGGTGTAGGGCGCAACGGCGACCTTGTCGCCAAACACCTGTGCGCTTAAGTCCTCACCGTCAGAGCGGTTGGTCAGGGCCAGGACGGCGTTGGCGTGGCTGTGAAAAATAAACTTATGGGGCAGGAAGGCATGAACAAGGGTTTCAACAGACGCCATAGGCTGGCTGGCATCCATCATCGCCGCCTTTACAGCAGTTGTCAGTTCGGCGTCGGACAAGGCGTCAAGCCGAGACAGGTCGTGCAGGGGCTCAAGTCGCAAAGTCGTAAATCCCTGCGTCTGGATGGACGCCATATCGTAACCGCTTCCCTTGACGTAAAGCACTTCCGTATCGCGACCATGGATATCCTTCAGGGTCGTCTTAACCGAAGTGTTGCCGCCGCCGTGCAGAACCAGTGCCGGATCGCCGCCCAACAGGCGCGTGGCATAAACGCACAGGGCCAGATCAGCGCCCTGCCTGGCATCTTTTATCGCCGCTTTGGCGTTTTTTTCAGACCAGTTGTTTTTCATTCATCTTTCTCAAACATGGATTTCAAATGTTTGGCCAGGCGAATGCGCTCTTCTTCAACCGGATCGAACCTGACAGCAAAGCTGTCATCGCTCGTCCTGACGACGTGGCCGGTCATCTCGCCGATGGTTTCAATGTGCATATGGACGAAGGCATCATTGCTGAGGTGGTTTTCGGCAACCACCGAGACGCCGCCCTGGGAAATATCAGACGTTTCACCAACAATCACTTCGTTACCGATTTCGATGCGCACATTTTTGTGCAACTCGTGGCGGGGAAACTGTCTTTTTTCTGAATGATCGTTGCTCATGCGTGCTCCGGATACAGCGCCGCCAAACCTGCTTCAGAGGCTTCGGCAACGCCGCGTTCTGTGATCAGGCCGGTAACCAGCCGCGCCGGCGTGACATCGAAGGCAAAGTTGGCGGCCGGGCTGTCTTTTGGCGAGATCGTCACCGTATCGACGCGACCATCATCAGTCAGACCGACCAACCGGGTGACCTCGCCGGGATCGCGCTCTTCGATGGGCACATCGCGGACACCGTCCTTGATCGTCCAGTCGATGGTCGGTCCCGGCAGACCAACATAAAACGGGACATCGTTATCAAAAGCCGCCAGCGCCTTCAAGTACGTGCCGATCTTATTGCAGACATCGCCCGCCGCCGTCGTCCGGTCGGTGCCGGTGATCACCACGTCGACCATGCCGTGCTGCATCAGGTGGCCGCCCACGTTATCAACGATCAGTGTATGGGGGACGCCGTGCTGGCCCAGTTCCCAACAGGTAAGCGACGCCCCCTGATTGCGCGGCCGGGTTTCATCAACCCACACATGAACCGGGATACCGGCGTCATGGGCCTTGTAGACCGGGGCCAGTGCGGTGCCCCAGTCCACCGTCGCCAGCCAACCGGCGTTGCAATGGGTGAGCACATTGATGCGCTCCGGTTTGCCCTTGTCGTTCCAGATTTTCTCGATAATTCCACGTCCGTGTTCACCCAGCGACGAGCAAATCTCCACATCCTCGTCGCAGATTTCCACAGCTCGCGCGTAGGCGGCGGTCTGTCGTTGATCAACCGGTAGCGGCGCCAAAAGGGCCTTCAGGTCATCCAGCGCCCAGCGCAGATTAACCGCCGTCGGGCGGGTCGCGTAGAGCACCTTGTAGGCGTTTTCAAGGCCGTCGTCGGAGGCATCGCCGCGCATCGCCAGGGCCATGCCATAAGCCGCCGTCGCCCCGATCAGCGGCGCCCCGCGAACCAGCATATCGAAAATCGCCCTTTCGGCGTCTTCAAGGGTGTCCATGGCGACGACGATGTATTCGTGCGGCAATCGGGTCTGGTCGATGATCTCGACCGTTTCACCGTTATCACCAAGCCAAATGGTACGGGTCGGATTTCCGTTAACGATCATCCTCTCAACACCCGACCGGCGACCGCATCAAGCTTTTCGACCATGGCCGGGTCGCGGGCTTCGGGTGCTGTGATGATGGCGCATTCAAGGGCCGTGTGACAGCCTGATGAGCAGCTATCCGTTCGTCCACTTAGGCTGGGGGCGACCTGTTTGACCAGCGAGCGGCCCTTGTCGGCGTTATCCAGCAGCACCTTGATGATGGCGTCGACGGTGACATGATCGTGGTCCGGGTGCCAGCAGTCGAAGTCGGTGACCATAGCGACGGTCGCGTAACACATTTCCGCCTCGCGGGCCAGTTTGGCCTCCGGCATATTGGTCATGCCGATAACATCGCAGCCCCACGAGCGATACAGTTCGGATTCGGCGAGGGTCGAAAACTGCGGTCCTTCCATGGCCAGGTACGTACCACCGCGCTGGTAGGGAATGCCCAGTTCCTTGATCGACGCTTCAAGGGCGTCGCCAAGACGGCCGCAAACCGGATGCCCGAGGCCGACATGGGCGACCAGACCGGTGGAGAAGAAACTTTTCGCCCGGTCAATGGTGCGGTCGATAAATTGGTCGGCGATAACAAAATGACCGGGTGGCAACTCCGCTTTCAGGGAACCACAGGCGCTGACCGAGATAATTTCGGTCACGCCGACCCTTTTTAAGGCGTCGATGTTGGCGCGAAAGTTCAGTTCCGCCGGTGGAATGCGATGGCCGCGGCCATGGCGTGGCAGAAAAACCATCTTCTGACCGTCCAGTTCGCCCATGAGCAACGCGTCGGACGGCTCGCCGAAGGGTGAAGAAACCTTCTCCCAGCGCGTGTTTTCCAGTCCTTCAATATCGTAAATGCCACTGCCGCCAATGACGCCAATGACTGTGGGCGTTCCCGGTTCCGACATAAATTCCCCCATTTCCTTGAAAACTGCTGATGATCAACTAATTGACAGTTTTTCAGGTTCCGACGTCCGCTTCAAGACAGGTTTTTGCAAACTCGAAAAAGAGTCTTATACTCCGCTCCCTCCGAAACACGTAAAGCCGAACCCCCGCCATGCCCGAAACCGCCGACCTGAATCAACTGGCTGAAATGTTCTCGAAAATCCCCCATTGCCGTGAAATGGGAATCAACATCACCGCCCTTGAGGCTGGCAGGACATCCATGCGCCTGGACTATCATGAGCGGCTGGCCGGTAACCCGGAAACCGGTGTCGTCCATGGCGGTGTGATCTCGACCCTTCTGGATACCGTCGCGGGGCTGACGGCGATGTCCGCAGTTTCTGCGACAACCCCGGTTGCGACCCTTGATCTGCGAATCGACTACCTGAAACCGGCCCGCCCCGGCGACGCCATTTACGCCGATGCCGACTGTTTTCGCTTAAGCAGATCCGTCGCTTTCGTGCGCGCCACAGCCCACCACGGCGACAACGCCGACCCCATTGCCCACTGCATCGCCACCTTCATGCTCAATGCCGCCGGGTTCACCTCCGGCGGACAAGGGACGGGCTAACCATGCTGAAAGACATCCAAAGGCTCAAGGAACAGGGCGATTATGCATCAATAAGCGAGCTTATTCCCTATACCCGTGTTCTTGGTCTTCAGTGCGCGGTTGAAGACGATGCCATGGTGACCCGCTTGCGCCACCAGGACAGCAACATCGGCAATTACCAATTGGGGGTGCTGCACGGCGGCACGGTGGCGGCACTTATGGAACATGCGGCGATTTTTCAATTGCTGTTTGAACTGGATATCAAGACGATCCCGCGCATTATCAATATATCTGTCGATTTTCTGCGCCCGTGCCGGGCCATGGATACCCAGGCCAGCGCTGTCCTGGTCAAACAGGGCCAGCGCATCGCCAACGTCCGGGTTCAGGCCTGGCAGAACGACCCGGCAAAACTTGTCGCCACAGCGCACGCCCACTTCCTGCTCTCTTAAGAAAGAAAGACTATGAAAACTTTAAAAAAAGCTGCTCTTTTCGCCATTATATTGCTTCTTACCCCGCTGGCCGCACAGGCGGGCGAAGAAGAAATGACCATCACCGACCAAGTCGTTGGCAGCGGTGATGAGGCGAGTAATCTGGCCAAGGTGACGGTCAACTACACGGGTTGGCTGATGGATGGGACCCAGTTTGATTCCAGTATCGGCAAGCAGCCCTTCGTCTTCACTTTGGGGGCCGGCATGGTCATTCCCGGTTGGGACCTGGGCGTCAAGGGCATGAAGGTTGGCGGCAAACGCGAACTGATCATTCCGCCGCATCTGGCTTACGGAAAGCGCGGCGCGGGAAATGTTATCCCGCCGGGATCAAAACTCCGCTTCCAGGTCGAACTTTTGGCCGTGGCGCCGCCGACATTTAACAACATCGACAACGCCGAACTGAAAGCATTACAGGCCAAGGGGATCAAGCTGATCGACGTTCGCCATCCGGAGGAGTGGCAGGAAACCGGTGTTGTTGAGGGATCAATCCTGATTGAATCGTTCAAGAAATCTGGCCGCCTGCGCCGCGAATTCATCGAGGAACTGGCCAAAACCGTCAAGAAGGATGAACCGGTAATCCTGATCTGCCGCACCGGTAACCGCACGGCCATGCTGTCGGAGGGTTTAAGTGACCGTTTTGGCTACACCAACATCTACAACGTCACAAACGGCATCGAGAACTGGATCAAGGCAGGCAACCCGGTCGTAAAACCCTGATCAATCAGCAGGCTTTGGCGGCATCCCGGGGAACGTCTTGATTGACGGATCAATGTCATCCCAGCTTTGGGCGCTTTCGGCATACAACGAGAAATTGGCCTCGAAAATAGCAGGGTCGTCCAGGCCGCCGACACGCACCATGACACCGGCCGGATTGCCGCTGCTGGCACCGTAAACCGGCGAGCCGCATTTGGAGCAGAAAAAGCGGGTCATGGTGTTGCCGCTATCGGCGGTGTACTCGTAACACGTTACCTCGCCGGTTACCGTGAAGGCGTCTTTCGGTAACATCATGTTGGTGGCATGACCGGTGCCACTGAACTTTTGGCAATTGGTACACTGGCAATGCCCGGCAAACATCGGCTCTGCATTACATTCATACCTGACAGCCCCGCACTGGCAGCCACCCGTAATTTTCTCAGCCATGAGCTTTTCCTTTTCGGATTGTTACAGGCTCCCAGTATTGGGCATGGCCTGGACATTGGCAAGGGTGGGGGATTTCTCGACAAACATAAATTTGTAACCTATGGTCGAATATTACGAATATTAATCTCTTTTTCACAGACTTCGCACCCATCGAGAATTATCAGATGTCTACTCTACGCACCCTCTCAATTGTCACGATCTTTATCCTTTCTGCTTGTGCTACTCCACAGACGAGCATTAATAAAGTTGATTCAGTTGCCGCTGAAATTGAAGCAAAAAAACAACGTGAGCTCGTTGTTCAGGATTGGGTCGAGGCCGATCAACGGTTGTTCCGTATCGGTTACCCCATCCTTGTCAATAGCATCTCGTTTTGCGAGAAAACCTCCTTCCAGACCGGCATGATCGCCGGGTCCGCTACTGGCTTAAAAAAAGAATGGGAAGAGGCTTTTCGATCTGTTTATGGATTATCAGATATTCTTGAAGTTACCTACATTGCCCCAGGTGCGGCTGCGGCTGTTGGCGGGTTGAAAATTGGCGATGTCTTAATAACTGTGAATGACTGGTCAGTTCCCGTTGGCAAGACGGCGAAGAAAAATTTCGACAAAAAGCTTAAAGATATTTTAAAAAACGAAGACCCCATCGAATTCAAGGTTCGACGCGACGAAAATGATCTGACACTCACCATTTATCCTGAGAAAGCCTGCGATTATCAGATCGTTCTTGATCCCCAGGATGACTTAAACGCTTTTGCCGATGGAAAAACCATTACCTTTCATAAAGGCTTGATGGATTTCTTCCGAACCGATCAGGAAGTGGTGCTGGTTTTCTCACACGAACTCGCTCACAACACGATGAAACATGTAGAATCAAAAACTCAGAATGCGGTGATTGCCGGAGCAGGTGGCTTCATCGTTGACTTGCTGGGAGCACTGGCAGGGATAAACACACAGGGACAATTTACCGACATGGCTATGCGTGCCGGTGGTGGCGCATTCTCGGCAGCATTCGAGGCGGAGGCGGATTACGTCGGCCTCTACATCATGGCCGCATCGGGGCATGAAATTGAAAAATCGTCCCACTTCTGGCGGCGAATGTCTTTGAAAAATGTACAAGGTATTTCCATGGCAACATCGCACCCTTCCAATGCAGACCGGTTTGTCGGAATCGAAAATACAATAAAGGAAATTAAGGTCAAAATCGCAGCCGGGGAGCCTTTAGAACCTGAAATGAAAAATAAAACTCAGTAAGTTTACTGCCTCAAACATTAAACCTGAACAACATCAGGTCGCCGTCTTGGGTTGTGTAGTCGCGGCCTTCCTGGCGCATTTTTCCGGCTTCCTTGGCCCCCTGTTCACCGTTACAGGCGATGAAGTCGTCGTAGGCGATGGTTTCGGCCTTGATAAAACCCTTTTCAAAATCCGTGTGGATGGCCCCGGCGGCTTGCGGTGCTTTTGAACCGGCGGGCACGGTCCAGGCGCGGGTTTCCGTTGGCCCGACAGTGAAGAACGTAATCAGATGCAGAAGCTCGTACCCGGCGCGGATCACCCTTGTTAAGCCGGTTTCCTGAAGGCCGATGGCGTCAAGGAACTCCTGCTGTTCGGTGGCGTCGCCCAGAGCCGAGATTTCCTCCTCGATACGGGCCGAGATAACGACCGAAATGGCCCCCTGACCCGTCGCCATTTCGGCGACCTTTTCCGATTGCGCGTTGCCTTCGCCCGCCGCGTCCTCTTCGACGTTGCAAACGTAGAGAACAGGCTTACCGCTTAACAGGTGCAGCATCTCAAAAACCCGCTTGTCATCTGCGCTTATGTCCATGGTGCGGGCCGGTTTGCCCTCGCCCAAGACCGCCAGAACACGCTCGACCATGGCAAGCTGGGCGCTCGCCTCCTTGTCGTTGCCGCGCGCTTTCTTGGTCAATGGCGTGACACGTTTCTCGAGGCTTTCCAGATCAGCCAGCATCAGTTCTGTCTCAACGGTTTCCGCATCCCGGACAGGGCCGATGTCGCCTTCAACATGAGTGACGTTTTCATCCTCGAAGCAACGCAGCACATGAATAATGGCGTCGACTTCGCGGATATTGGCAAGAAACTTGTTGCCCAACCCCTCACCCTTGGAGGCGCCGCGCACCAACCCTGCAATATCAACAAATTCAAGTTGCGTCGGAACGATTTTGGCCGACTGGCCAATAGCGGCAATCTTGTCCAACCGCTCGTCAGGAACCGCCACCCGACCGGTGTTGGGCTCGATGGTGCAAAACGGAAAGTTGGCTGCCTCGGCAGCCGCCGTCGCCGTCAATGCGTTGAACAGGGTCGATTTACCAACGTTGGGCAAGCCGACGATGCCACAATTAAAACCCATGATTCGTTATCCTTCGTCTTTGTTTTTATTTTTTGGCGGGTTTGTATTGAGCGCGACCTTGTTCAAAAATCCGGCGTCATCGCCTTGCAAGGCCATATCAATATGATCGGCGATGGAAACAAGCAGCGGCTCAAGCCATTGCTGGTCGGCTTTGGCGAAGTCCTTGAGCACATGATTTGTGACTTGCGACTTGTCACCCGGATGGCCGATGCCCAGCCGCAGGCGGCGGTAACCTTCGCCTAAGTGTGCGTGGATCGAACGCAAGCCGTTGTGACCGGCATGGCCGCCACCTGATTTAAGCTTGAGCTTTCCCGCTTCCAGATCAAGCTCGTCATGAATAACCAGAACGTCGGCGGGATCTATTTTGTAGAAGTTGGCAGCCGCCGCAACCGAACGACCACTTTCGTTCATATAAGTGGCAGGTTTCAGGGCCAGCACCTTGGCATTGCCGATGCGTCCTTCGGCAAGCGCACCATTGAATTTGGCGCGGAATGGCTGAAAGGAATGGCGGCGGACGATTTCGTCCACCGCCATAAATCCAATATTGTGACGGTTCCTGGCGTAGTCCCCACCGGGGTTACCCAGGCCAACAAGCAGCAGCATGATGATGGCTCCTGCGGGGCAAAAGGATTAGTCCTTAGACCCGCGTTCTTCGCCTTCGCCCTCGCCTTCGCCGCCTTCTGCACCTTCTTCACCTTCTTCGCCTTCGACGCCTTCTTCGCCCTCTTCGCCCTCTTCGCCTTCTTCTTCTTCAGGCTCGACGTTGATGGTCGGGGCGGCGATGGTGGCGACGGTAAAGTCACGGTCGGTGATGGTCAGCTCGACATCGTCGGGCAGTTTGATGGCGCTGATGTGAACACTGTCGCCGACTTCAAGACCCGTCAGATCGACAATCAGGCTTTCGGGAATGCTGTCGGGCGAGCACAAAAGTTCAATATCATGGCGAACGATGTTAAGCACACCGCCACCACGCAAGCCGGGGCATTCCTCTTCGTTTTCAAAAATCACGGCGACATCAATGTTGAGGCGTGTTTTGGCGCTGAAACGCATGAAATCGACGTGAATGGGCCGGTCAGTGACCGGGTGGAGCTGCAAATCACGGGGCAGGACGCGGTGTTTATTTCCACCTGCTTCAAGCTCATAGACGCGCGAGAAGAAGCCGGGGCCCCTTAACTGCATCATCAGTTCAACAGGTTCGAGGGAAATCATAACCGGGTCTTGTTTGTTGCCGTAGATAACGGCTGGCACCCGACCAGCCCTGCGTATGGCACGGGCTGCCCCCTTACCTGCCCGTTCGCGCAGCTCGACACTCATAGTAGCGGCTTGAGCCATTGGAATAGTCTCCTAAAAATCCGTTTCTAAATTGTCGACCTCCAGGGGTGTCGACGGTTTTGATTGCGCCTGAAAACAGGCACATCAAGGAGTGGCGTGTCTTTTAAAGGGATGTCAGCCAACAGTCAAACACTGAAAGCCGAAAATTAAGGGTTTTAGCGCACTGGGCCGACATCCAGGCCCTCACTCAAACAGGCTAGAGACCGAGCTTTCGTCACTGATGCGGCTGATCGCTTCGGCGATCAGCGGGGCGATGGTCAGTTGCTTGATGTTGTGGGAGATGCGAACCGCTTCGGTTCCCTGGATAGAATCGGTGATAACAAGACTATCCATCGGGGATGAGGAGACCCTGGCAACAGCACCGCCGGACAGAACCCCGTGGGTCACGTAAGAAGAGACCGATGAGGCGCCTTTAGCCTTCAACGCCACGGAGGCATTGCATAGGGTGCCCGCCGAATCGACGATATCATCGATCAGGATGCAGCGGCGGCCATCGACCTCGCCGATAATGTTCATGACTTCCGAAACACCGGCCTGTTCGCGCCGCTTATCAATAATCGCCAGGTCCGCATTCAGGCGCTTGGCCAACGATCTGGCGCGAACAACGCCGCCCACATCGGGTGAGACGATAACCAAATCTTCGCCGTTCATGGTGTCTGCAATATCCTTGGTCAGCACCGGGGCGGCGAACAGGTTATCGACGGGAATGTCGAAAAAGCCCTGAATCTGGCCCGCGTGCAGGTCCATGGTCAGCACCCTGTCGGCACCGGCGGTGGTGATCAGGTTGGCGACAAGTTTGGCTGAAATCGGCGTCCTGGGCCCGGATTTACGGTCCTGACGGGCGTAGCCAAAATAAGGAATGACGGCGGTAATGCGGCGCGCCGAGCCACGCCTGAGCGCGTCCAGTGCAACCAGAAGTTCCATCAGATTGTCATTGGCCGGGTATGATGTGGATTGAATGACGAAGACATCCTCGCCGCGCACGTTTTCCTGAATCTCGACAAAGATTTCCATATCCGAAAAACGGCGGACGCTGGCTTTCGTCAATGGCAGATTCAAATATGCAGAAATAGCTTCGGAAAGTGGCCTGTTTGAGTTGCAGGCAAGAATTTTCATCTTGGCGGTTCCCCCTGGGGCCTTAATCCAGATCTGGTCGCCGAATCACACGGCGGCATCATAAGAATCTGGTCGTCCAACCCGGAACAGGGCGAAATCTATCAGCGTCCCCAGCCCCTGTAAACGGGTATCTCACGTTCACCCCAAATTAACACTCAAATCTCCTGCAACCCATAACCACTATAGGTTACAGATGATTTGAATGGTGCTGCAAAGACGCAACGAACCTGTAAAAAATGTCTCGCGTGTCAATTTCTTGTCAATTTCGTGTAAGACGTATCAGCTTGTTCCTACTTCGTACTCATCCCATCCATCCTGGCAATGAATTCTCTAGCCCTACTATTGATCCATCCCGGACATTCTACGGTCTATTTTTGTGCACCCCATTCGCTAATTTGGTACTCTGTGAAACACCTTTAACTCTGACAGAAGACAGGAACAAAAATGGCTAATCACTCCGATGTCGATTATGGCCCGATTATACAGCTTTTGGGTTGCTGGAAAGGAGATCAGGGTACCGATATAGCCCCCGAACCTGATGGAGAGGAACACAACCCCTATTATGAGACGATAACATATGAAGACATCGGCGATCTGAGTAACGCCGAAGAACAAAAACTCGCCGCCGTCTACTACCGCCAGATAGTAAAGCGGAAATCAAATGACGAAGCCTTTCACGACCAAACGGGATATTGGATCTGGAACGCTGCAAATAAAACTGTCATGCATTCCTTTGTTATTCCACGCGCCGTCAGCGTTATTGCGGGTGGAGTATATTCGGACGAAACAGATGATGAAGGGCATATCGTTTTGGAATTATCAGCAAAACTTGGTGATCCGGAATGGGGAATTATTCAGTCGCCCTTTATGAGAAAAAAAGCATCATCCTTGGAATTTCGTCAAAAAATCACCGTTGGTAGCGGAAAGATGACTTATGCACAAACGACACTTGTCGATATTTACGGTAAGGTGTTTGAGCATACAGATAACAATGAATTGAGCCGCGTGTAAGCGGACATTAATCTGGAAAACGTCTGCTATGAGGCGGTAGAGGGGACCTCTTTCAAGGCTGGTGAAAAGGGCTGCTGTTGACCCAAACCGGAACTTTGTGAAGGTTTACGACAGGTGCTTTGTCACTGTATCAAGGAAGACGGGAACGCTTATCGGCTTGGCTATGTAGTCGTCACATCCCGCTTCAAGTATTTTGCTCTCATCGCCCTTCATAGCAAAAGCAGTTACGGCAACAACAGGTATGTGTTTGAGGTTGTTATCCGCCTTTAAATCGGCGGTAATTTCAAGACCAGAGCGTCCCGGTAGTTGGATGTCCATAATGATGAGGTCTGGGTTCTGATCTTTTGCAAGATCAACAGCATCACTCCCATCAACCGACTTGATCGTATCATAGCCATTGGATTTTAGAAGTTGATCGAACAACCGCATGTTCAATTCATTGTCTTCAACGATCAATATAGTCTTTGCCATGAGCGACCTTGTTCATTTTAAAATGATCGATCCGGAAGGATACATTGCCTTGTTATTTAATCCAAGGCTTCCAGATCTTTCCTAATATCCTGCTCCCTACCCTTGGCGGAAGACGTTATTTTAATATCCTCATTAAGGATATGATCGAACAGCCAGTTCTTCAAAAATTTACGAAGTTGATTTAGGTTTTCCAGATTCTGTTCGTTACCCCATTTTTTAGCTTGATCATTTACATCAACGATAAGTTCCCGATGAAGGTCACGATGTTTTTCAAACCGCCTGTAAACGGGATTCAGGGTTGTTGGCCAAGGAAAGGTGATTTTTATTCAGGCGGTGGTGGGGCACGCCCCGGAATCCGCTGTAAATCGGGTGCCGGTGGTGGCGTTCCCTGCTGGCCGACCGATGAAGGCGTCGCCCGTTTATTGTCTGCGCCGAGAATCCGTTCGATCCCGATGAGCGCGGCAGCGGCGACGTTTTCGGCCTGCCCTGCCCAAGGACCGTTCAGGCTCCCCGCTGGCACGACATTTTCCTGGGTCGCCCGGCCAACCTCGAAACCATCCATGGTCAGGACTCGCCAGACAATCAGTATCTTGTCCTGATTTGTCTGCAGGGATTGGATGCCGACCTGACCCGAAAGCATCAAGCTGGCCTGACGTTTATCCTCGGTAATCGAAACATCGGCCTCGCGCAGGGCGCTGACAATAGCCTGCCGCAGGGCGTCGTTGCCATCGCCGGGCGCACCGCTCACCGGACCCACCAGAATTCCCGCCCCTAGCAACAACACCGGCAGTGGGTCTTCCACATCATCAATGATCATCGCCGCCAACGGCTTGGCCGCACCGTTGCCGACGGCCCGGATAATTCGCGGGTCACCGTATTCCCATTTCCAACGCGCCCCGCGCACGCCCTGGGTATAATCGCCGACGCTATCGCCCTTAAGATCAACAAGGGTCCAGTGGATCAGCATGACAAAGGGAACCCGGGCGTCATCCCAATTGGCTTTTGCCTCGCCTTTAAGCACATAACGGCTGATCTCATTGTCCTTGATAGAGGTCTTCACACCGTGCTCGATGAGGCCAGCGGCGACGGCGCTGGACAGCAATTTGGCCATTGGCAGGGCCGGCCCCTGAACCAGTTCAACACGCACATCGGTCATCTTGGCGACCTCAACCCGCGCTTCAAGGGGCTCGAAGGTCAACGGGACTTCGCTCGGCGTACAGGCCGCCAGCATCAACACCAACAGGGGCAAAATCAGACGCATCGCCTACCCCGCAACACACATGACAAGCATGAAAACGACAGGAACCAGCAACATGAACAACAGGTAGGGCATGTTGGTTTACTTCCTGATCATGTCCAGCGAGGACCGGGAAAGGCGTTCCGGCGTCGTATCAGTGACCCGCACGGTTTCGCCAAGGGTCATCGCCACACCGGCGTCGCTGTCGAAAATAATCATGTGCAGAAAGAAGACCATGTCCGGGGCGGCAAGCACCGGATTGCCATGATAAAGCATCGGCCAGTCCATCCAGTTGGGGGCAAAGGTGGTGCCCAGCGAATAACCACAGGCATTGAGCCTATGGGCTGCCAGACCATGCCGGTCAAGAACCGTGGCGTGGGCATCGAAAGCCTCGCCGACAGGGCGACCGGGAACCAGCGCCGCGGTGACCGCTTCAAGGGCCTCGCGGGCCGCGTCATACAACGCCAGTTGTCGATCCGGCGGCGGCCCGATGCTAATCGTCCGGATCATGCAGGCGTGATAATGACGATACACCCCGGCCCACTCCAGGGTCAGCTGGTCGGCAGGGTCGAGATGCCTTCTGCCGGTGAAATAACGACACAGCAGGGCGTCCGGGCCTGAGCCAATAATGGTTTCATTGGCCGGGTCATCGCCGCCGCCACGAAACACGGCGGATTGCATGGCCGCCAGTATATCGCCTTCAAAAGCGCCGGGACCGGCAAGCGCTACCGCCGCGTCCAGGGCGTCATCGGCCAGTTCCGCAGCCCGACGCACATAGGCGATCTCTGCCGGACTTTTGACCAGCCGCAGGCGAGTGACCAGGTCGGAGGCATTCTCCAAAGTGCAGAAGCCGTCCAGGGCGGCGCTCAGCTTTTGACCGTTCAGGGCGGTCAGCCCGTAGGAATCCCACTCGACGCCCAGCCGCTTGCCCTTCAGGCCGTGGCCATCAAGTATCTGCGCCAGTTCCCGGGCCGGGTCAGCGTCAGGGCCATCGACCCAGATACGGATATCTTCAATGACAGAGGTATGACGGGCCTGACGCAAATCCGCCGCTCGGGTCAGCAGGGTCATGGCCCCGTCGGCGCTTAACAAAAGGCACTGAAAATAGACATAACCGAAGGTGTCGTAGCCGCTCAGATAGAACATGCTTTCCTGACGGAAAATCAGCAAACCGTCGAGACCGCGCTCAGCCATTTCGGCGCACGTCCGCTTGCGGCGTTCGGCCAGTTCCTGTTCGCTGAAATGCAGGGCCACGGATTCAGTCCTCTATCACTATCGCTGACAACAGCCGACCATAATCCTTTTCGCCGTTCAAGGTACAGCGGCGGTAACTGTAGAAGCGTTCAGGATCGGCGCAGGTATCGACGTTTAGCGCCGTCACCGAAGCCAGCCCCTGCCTCGACAAGCGCCGTTCGATATAGCCCGAAAGATCAAACTGAAAGTGGCCGGGCCGCTTCGAGGCCTTGAAAAAATCATCATGGGCGGCATCCTCGTCCATAAAATCCTGATAGAACTCAGGTCCCACTTCATAAGACGCCTGAGCGATGCAGGGGCCGATAGCGACGTCAATATTTGAAAGCGTGCCACCCATGGCAATCATTTCATCAATGCAGGCTTCGACAACCCCTGCCCTGGCCCCGCGCCAACCGGCATGGGCGGCGCCGATGATGCCGGCGGTCCGATCAGCAAACAATACCGGTGCGCAATCGGCGGTCAGAATGCCCAGCACCATACCGCTCTCGCCTGTGACCATGGCGTCGACCTGCGGCGCATCCTCGGGTGCCCAGGCTCGCGTCACCCTGACCACCTTGGCCGAATGAACCTGATAGGCGGTCACAAGATCGCAGCCCTGGACGCCCAGCCGGGCAACAGCAAGACGACGGTTCTCGGCAACACTTTCAGGACTGTCATCGGAACCAAAACCACAATTCAGCCCGTCCATATCACCAACACCATCGGCACTGACGCCACCCTGACGGGTGAAAAAACCATGCCGGACGCCGTTTAAATTTGATGCAGTCAACATGACGCTATTATGCTTTTTTTGTGGTCACCAGGGGAAGAGATGCATCGACCCATCAAGAAGCAGCTATCAACTTTCGGATTCATCAAGCGCATCGGCCATGAATGTAAATGCCGCGATCCAGCCACCGCCAATACCGCGACGAGCATCCTCGCTTCGAACTGCCGAATGAACAAGGCGGACATATGTGCCCTTTCCTTTCGGCGTAAACTCCACTTCGACCCGCGAATCTGGCGTTACTTCACACTTTCCGTTTGCGTACCGGATCACATGAGACCATGAAAAAACGAGTTTTTCGCTGGGCTGAATGTCATGATACAGACCCTCGAAACAAATCGACTTGTCATCGTCCTTTGACTTCAGAAAACTCCACCCGCCCCCCGGACGCAGATCAATCGTCGCGGAAAAAAGCGAATTTGGCGCCATTCCAAACCATTTCACGACGATCTTCGGATCAGTCCACGCTTTAAAAACCTTTGCCGGGGTTGCGGCAAAATAACCCTCGACAACAATCGGGTCATCGCCGGGTTCGGATTTAATCAACTCCATTGTCAATCTCCCTCAGTTACCAAATATTGAGCAAGATTGTCAAATTGGTGGGTCCAAAATTCCTGATAATCAGTTAGCCAGTCAGTTGCCTGTTTCATAGGTTCCGCAACGAGGCGGCAATGGCGGGTGCGGCCGCGTTTTTCAATAATCAGCAAGCCCGCATCACTGAGCACACGCACATGTTTGGAAACCGCTGTTTGTGACATGTTGAAGGGCTCTGCCAGATCAGAAAGTCTGGTTTCCCCCTGCATGAGTTGCCCTAAAATGGCACGCCGCGTGCCATCACTGAGCGCCGCAAAGGTTGTATCGAGGTTTTCCATGTAAAATCCGTTATTAGTGAACTATTTGGTTGACTATGTGTCTCTCAGATTATAGTAAACCAAATAGTTAAGTTTCGAAAGCCTGAACGACTGACAAACAACATATTGATAACAGGAGAAATTATTATGTCTAACTACATCTATGCCTTTCACGGGGGGAAAATTCCTGAGAGTCCCGAGGAGGGGGCCAAACTTATGGCGAGATGGGAAACCTGGATGGCTGGCCTAGGCGGTGCCTTGGCCAACCCCGGCGCGCCTTTAGGATTATCCAAGACCGTTAGCGCCGGTGCTGTTACGGACGATGGCGGGTCCAATCCCTTGTCGGGATATACAATTGTGAAAGCTGACAGCATGAACGATGCCCTGGAGAAGACAAAAGGCTGCCCACACCTTGAACACGGCACGATTGAGGTCGCAGAAGAGATGCAAATATGATTTCCGACAACAAACAAGGACTTCTGCTACGTTCGGCGCAGCTATCAAGACTTTAAAGCGTCTTGCAACCAAAATTGAAATTCGGAGGAAAGTATCATGCCAAACTACATCATCGCCTATCAAGGGGGAAGTAAGCCTGAAAGTCCCGAAGAGGGTGCCAAACATATGGCGAAATGGAAAGCTTGGGTCGATGCCCTTGGCGATGCCGCAGTCAACCCCGGCACTCCCTTGGGGAAAACCAGGATTGTAAGCACCGCAGGTGTGTCCGAAGATGGCGGCCCAAATGCCATGTCGGGGTTTTAACCGTCAAGGCCGACAATATCGATGCGGCTCTTGAAATGGCCAAGGATTGCCCGTTTCTTGAAACCGGGGGCACACTTGAGGTCGCCGAGATGATGGAAATGTAGTCACCAACACCGTGATCCGGTCAATGTGGACGCAAAAATAACGTCGTTAATTTTCCCTATTCAAATCCTGGCGGTGGCGGGGCCTCAAGGCCGGTCACCGCCATGACCTTGAACAGGTCGCCCATTTCTTCCGGATCGACCAGCCTTTGCAAGGCCCGGGCGATGTCCTCGGCTTGTTCAGATGTGGCGTTTTCACGCAGGGTTTCGGCCCTCTCAATAATCCCAAGGGTAGTCAGGAAATTCCCTTGCGTAACCGGCCCCAGGGCCCGCGCGCCGGAGGCAAATACGCGCTGGGCCAGCGCCCCGAAATCCACATGAGCCGTCAGGTCGGCGGTGCCCGGATCAACCAGCGGATCGTGGAAATTGTGACTTTTTACCGCTTGCAAGGTTTCACCTGGCGCGCTTTGACCATGGCCATAATCGACAAACAGGGCGGCGCCGCCGTGATCGGCAATCCGGCGGGCGATGTCTTCGCTAATGTCAAGGGCCGCCGGGCAGACCTCGACCATGACATCGGCCGGCGCATCGATCAGTCCGGGCGGTAATTCCGGCGTATCGAAAGGCGGCAGCAGGACAAAACACAAACCATCGCCATCGGGCTTGATATCGACCATGCGCGGGCACCAGAAATCCCCGGCGTGGAAATACTGCTCGATGGGCAGGGCGTCGAAGAATTCATTGGCGATGACAATCAGGGGGCCTTCGGGCACATCGGTAAAAGCGCGATGCCAAACCACATCCCTGCCCTCAAGTTTTTGCTGCTGGATTTCCTGCAACGCCGGACTGGTTTCAACCAGATGAACCTCAATGGCATCACTAAAGCCATCAACCAGCGGTGCGGCGCGCAGCATATCGGCCATCAGGGTTCCCCTGCCCGGCCCCAACTCGACCAGGTTGATGGTCGTGGCGCTGCCCGCCGTCATCCAGGCGACACCGGCCCACAGTCCAAGCAGTTCACCGAACATCTGCGAGACTTCCGGCGCGGTGACAAAATCACCGCTGACCCCGAAAGGATCACCGCGCATATAATAGCCGTACTCGGGATGGGCAAGCGCCTGCTCCATGTACTCTGCAATGGTTAAGGGTCCGGTTCCCCTTATTCGTTCAATAAGGATTTCTTCCAGCGACATAGAGTCTCTCAACTTTCTTTTTTAGCCCGGGTTATCAGGTAAAGGCCGCCCAAAATCATTGGTATGGACAACCACTGCCCCATGGTCAGTCCGGCGGCGAGGAAGCCCAGGTGGGCGTCTGGCTGGCGGAACAATTCAACAAAGGCCCGCGCCAGCGCGTAGCCGATCAAAAAAACACCGGTCAAAACGCCGGGGCGATTGCGAATGTTTTCATTTTTTGACAACAGATAAAGCAGACAAAACAGCACCAGCCCTTCAAGAAAGGCTTCATATAACTGGCTGGGATGGCGCGGCGCCTCCCCACCACGGGGGAAGACCATGGCCCACGGCACGTCAGAGACCCTGCCGAACAATTCACCGTTGATAAAATTGGCCAGCCTGCCCAGCATCAAGCCAACCGGTGTCGCACAGGCGACGATATCGGCGAAACGAAGCGCCGGAATATGACGCCGTTTAACAAAAATCAATCCGGAGACAATGACCCCCAACACACCGCCATGAAAAGACATGCCGCCTTTCCAGATTTGCAGGGCCGCCAGCGGGTTATCTGCGTAATAGTCGAAATTGTAAAACAGCGTATAGCCAACCCGGCCACCCAGAACAACGCCCAGCGTGGCCCAGATCAGAAAGTCATCAACGGCTTCCCGGCTGGCCACTTGCGGGGAAAGGGCTGCAAGACGGATCATGTAGCGCCAGGCGAACAACAGGCCGCCGATATAGGCCAGCGAATACCAGCGAATGGCGAGGGGCCCGACCTGAAAAATAATCGGGTCGATGCTGGGATAGGGAATGGCGAGAAGGCTCATCGGTAACGGTCTGCAGTGCTTAAATAATCACCAACATAAGATCCGATACCATCCTCAAGCGAGGTGAAAGGCTTCTCATACCCGGCAGCCCTGAGGCGGCTCATATCGGCCTGCGTAAAATACTGGTACTTGTCGCGAATCTCTTCGGGCGTCGGCACAAATTTGATAGCCGGCTCTTTGCCCATGGCTTTGTATACAGCGCTGACAAGATCATGGAAGGAGCGCGCCTGACCGGTACCGCAATTGAACAGTCCGCTAACATCCGGATTTTCCAGCAGCCAAATAACAATATCGACACAGTCACCGATCCAGACAAAATCCCGAAGCTGGCCACCGTCGGCGTAGTCGGGATGGTGGGATTTGAACAACGTCGCCGTTTTCCCGGCGCTTGCGTCGGTGAAGACTTTCGAGGCGACGCTTTGCATGGAACCCTTGTGGTATTCGTTGGGGCCATAAACATTGAAGAACTTGAGCCCGGCCCATTGCGGCGGGGTTGGCTCTTCGGCATCAATCATCCGCATCACCCGGCGGTCAAAAAGCTGTTTGCTCCACCCGTAAGGATTAAGCGGCCTTAGTTTAGCCAGGGCGTCGCGGGCAGGATCATCAACAAAGCCGTTGGCGCCGTCCCCGTATGTCGCCGCTGATGAAGCATAGATAAACGGCACATGATGGCGGGTGCACCAGTTCCACAGGTCAATGGACAGTTTGAAGTTGTTTCTGAAAATCAAGTCGACATCGGTTTCCGTGGTCGCGGAAATTGCGCCCATGTTGATGACGCCCTTGATGCCGTATTCATTACCGCCCAGATATTCAAACAATTCTTCGGGAGGGATAATATTGGTCAGGTCGCGTTTGGCTACATTGCGCCACTTATCGTCCTGGCCAAGCCAGTCGCTGACGACGACCTTGCCATGGCCGCGCTCTTCGATGGCGGCGGCGATGTTGGAGCCGATGAAACCTGCCCCGCCCGTTACCACGTACATGGACTATCCTTAATCATTAAAGTTATCTGGCTGGGTTAAGTTTATAAAGCCAGCGACAACGCTGAGCAAGCGGTGAGGCGTTGCTAACGCACCGGCCAAGGGCCATAATAGTCGCCTTAAAACTTCGGAGAGAGAGCCATGCAGACTTCCAACCGTATTCTCGATGACCTGGCGAAAGTCGCAGGTGGCGCCGCGTCAACCATTGCCGGTGTGAAATCCGAAGCCGAAAACCTGATCCGCCAGCAGCTGCAACGTCTGCTTGCCGATGCCGATCTGGTCAGTCGCGAGGAATTTGAAGTCGTCAAAGCCTTGGCTACCAAGGCCCGCACGGAACAGGAAAAGCTGACAGCCCGGGTCAAAAAGCTGGAAGCCAAGCTGGTGGCAAAGAAACCCGCCGCTAAAAAATCCAAACCAGCCAAAGCAAAGAAAACCAAAAAGGCTTAAGGTCGGTCAACCCAATGGGTAAGGCTGACTGTCTTATCCACAATAAATATTCCCTTTAAGCAATTCGGTCCTTGCGTCCGGACTCCCCTATTGGCTAGGCTATACCTAGTGGTGTACGGGGGGTCAATCCACCATATATCGGGTTTCATCCCATATTTTGTGGTTTAGCTTCCCTAAAGCGCTATTTCGACCGCCCGAGACAGCAATGGGAGACCGATCATGAACAACCTCAACATTGCCCAAACCAAGCAGTCCTCACACCCGCTGGATATTATTGAACGAATCGTTGACGACAACGACTGGATTTCCGATCGCCGCAGCGATCAGGAAATGGCCGTTCAGGTGCCCGGGCACTGGTGTGATTATTCCATGTTCTTTGCCTGGAACGACGCTGCCGACGCCATCCACTTCACCTGCGCCTTCGACATGCGGGTACCCCCCGAATGCCGGGGCAAGGTCCATGAATTGCTGGTCATGATTAACGAAAAGCTGTGGCTCGGCCATTTCGGCGTCTGGGATGAAGAGGGCCTGCCCATGTATCGTCACGCCCTGCCCCTGCGTGGCACCGGCGGTCCCAGTCAGGGCCAGATGGAAGACATGGTCGAAACGGCACTGATGGAATGCGAACGGTTTTACCCGGCTTTCCAGTACGTGATCTGGGGCGGCAAAAGCGCCATTGATTCCATCTCTGCGGCCATGGTCGATACCGTCGGCGAAGCCTGATCATGACTGTCAACTTGTTGTTGGCCGGTTGTGGCAAGATGGGCGGTGCGATGCTCGCCGGTTGGCTCGACAAAGGCTTCGAGGCCAACGCCATTACCGTCGTCGAACCCAATGAGGACACCGCAAACGATTTGCGGCAAAGATACGGTGTCGCCACCGTCGCCAGCCCCGATGACCTGGACTTCAATGCCAATCCCCATGTCGTAATTATTGCCGTCAAACCACAGGTCATGGATGATGTCGCCCCTGCCTACGCCCGCTTTGCAGGATCAGGCGTGGTTTACCTGTCCATCGCCGCTGGCAAGACCATTGGTTATTTTGAAGAAAAGCTTGGGGACACCGCCGCCATCGTCCGCGCCATGCCCAACACCCCTGCCGCCGTCGGTCGGGGAATTACCGTGTGCTGCGCCAATGGCCATGTGACGAACGATCAGATTTCCCTGTGCGGTGATTTGTTGAGCACGGTCGGCGAAGTTGCCTGGGTTGATGATGAAGATCACATCGATATCGTCACCGCAGTATCAGGCGGGGGCCCCGCTTATGTGTTCCTGCTGGCTGAATGTTTGGGGCGGGCCGGCATCAACGCCGGTCTGCCGGAAGATCTGGCAAACCGTCTGGCCCGGGTAACCGTCGCCGGATCCGGCGAACTGCTGCACCGCTCACCCGAACAACCCGAAACCCTGCGCCAGGCTGTCACCAGCCCGGGCGGCACCACCGCCGAAGCCTTACGGGTGCTGATGGCCGATGATGGTTGGCAGCCGCTTCTCGACCGGGCCATTGCCGCCGCTACTGCCAAATCCCGCGATCTGGCCTGACATTTTTCAACTTTATTTGAATTTTTTAATCAAGCACCCATAACTGATTGATTCCAGGGCTTTTTTATTTATGGTGCAGTGCAACATAAATGTTGACATATGCCATGCTGTGCCTCATATTATGCTCATTGTGCAGTGCAGCATAAAACGAATTTCAGGAGACTATTATTATGGCTAAGCAAACCAACCCGTTCCTCAATTTTGACGTCACCAAGATGATGGCTGACTTCGATCCGTCCAAGATGGCTGACGAATTCACCAAGTTCGCCGGCAACTACAAACTTCCTGCCTTTGATGTCGAATCCGTTATGACATCTCAGCGCAAGAACATCGAAGCCCTCGCCGCCGCCAACAAGGCCGCGACCGAAGGCATGCAGAACGTCGCCACCCGTCAGGCTGCGATCTTGCAGGAAACCCTCGACGAAGCAACCAAGAGCTTCTCCAACTTCGGCAAAGCTGGCGATCCGTCAGCCGCCGCCGCCAAGCAGGCAGAACTCTATCAGGCTGCTTTCGAAAAGGCCCTGGCCAACATGAGCGAACTGGCTGACATGGTTGCCAAGTCAAGCAACGAAGCGACCACCGTCGTCAACCAGCGCATCAGCGACAGCCTGGACGAAATCAAGGCTCTTTCCAAGAAGTCTGCCAAGTAATCTCGACCCTCCCCTTCGAGACTGCCAAGGCCGCGCCCTTTTCAATAAAGGCGCGGCCTTTTCTTTTGCCCTTTGGGTTGCCTTCTATATAAGTTGCGTCATGCAATCGGCTGACCCTCAACAGAATTCGCCAGCACTGGCAATCGTGCTGATCCTGATTACCGGGATTATCCTTGCGGGTATGGACGCGACGGCCAAACATCTGGCCCTTGAGTTGCCCATCCTGATGGTCATCTGGGGCCGCTATTTCTTCCACACAGTTATCACCTTTTCCATCTACGCCGGACGCACCCGTTCGCTGGGCTTCCTGCGCGCCCGAAGACCCGGCCTGCAATTGATCAGAGCCAGCGCCCTGTTCGGCGCCACTTCGTGTATGTATGTGGCGATCACCCACATGCAACTGGGTGACGCATCGGCCATTCAGTTCCTGGCTCCGGTCCTGGTTACGGCCCTGTCTGGCCTGGTGCTGGGCGAACATGTGGGACCAAGGCGATGGGCGGCTGTGGTGTTTGGTTTTATTGGCGTCCTGATCGTCGCCAGGCCCGGTTCGGGGGTGCTTGGCTGGTGGGCCTTACTGCCGCTGATGACAGCCGCAATGCTGGCCGTCTATATGCTGATGACGCGGATCATCCGCGACAAGGACGCGGCCGCCACAACAACCTTTTATTCGACCGCCGTGGGGGCCTTTGTGCTCAGCGCCCTGGTCCCGTTTGTTTGGCAAAGCTTAAGTCCGGGCCAATGGGGATTGATGCTGCTTATGGGCTCGGCAGGCGCTCTTGGTCATTTCATGCTGGTCAGGGCCTTCTTTACGGCGGAAGCTTCGATGCTGGCGCCCTTTACCTATTCACAAGTCGTCGCCTCGATTATTTGGGGCTTGTTGATCTTCGCTGACGTGCCAAGCGCCTGGACAATTTGTGGGGCGCTCGTCGTTAGCGGCAGCGGTCTTTATGTATGGTACCGGGAAGCCGCTTTGCGCCGCGCCACTTCTTGAATTGGAGAAAGCTCATGGATTCAGAAATAATATCTTACGATGATTTTACCCGCGTTGACATCAGGGTCGGCACCGTTGTCCGCGCCGAGGCCTACCCCGAAGCCCGGGTTCCGGCCATCAAATTGTGGATCGACTTCGGCCCCGACATTGGCGAGAAAAAGACCTCGGCCCAGATCACCAAACACTACAGCCCTGAAACCCTTAGCGGACGTCAGGTTTGCGCCGTGGTCAATTTTCCACCGCGTCAAATTGGCAAATTCATGTCCGAAGTACTGGTCCTGGGTTTGCCTGATGATGAAAACGAAGTGGTGATGATCGGCCCCGGCAAGCAAGTCGCCAATGGCGGCAGGCTGTACTAGGGTTGCTGAGAGACTATGTGTCTGGAAAGGGTGCGTACAGGTGTTCAATTGACTAAGAAGCAAATAAAACTTGTTGCAGGGAATCTTTCTGCCTTAAGGCATTTCGCTGAGCTTTAAACACATCTAGCTCTTTCTGACGCCCAAGTTTTGTTGCAAGCGCTACAATGTTCAATCGTCTGAGAATTTCAATCGTTATAGGGCGCTTCTCTGACCAAAAAATCATCGAACTTAGAAATTCTTGAGCAGGCTCAGAATTTAGCAGACTGCATATGAGTTCGGCTTCATCTTTGGAGCCACACGGTAAAAAGTTCACCGTGTCATCAAGCATTACAGGCCGTCCCTTTAACGGAGTAATAATCTGAAAACTAAGGTTCTTATAGAATCCTGAGATAGCCACCTTCCAAGGCGCAAAAGTATAGTCACCGACGCCGAAAATAGAGAACGGAGGTCGCTTTTTGTAAATTACGCTACCGCGTTTATCTAACAGCGATTTGTTTTCATTGAGATATTTCCAAGTTTTAGGTGCATCGTCTTTAATGTGAGCAGTATCTTCCCCAATCACGTGCTGGGTAACAATTACATACTTCCTGCACTGCTTGACGCGACCATTTCCAACATCAGAACTCTTGTAGAGCGGGAATACGTACTCTTCTTCCAAACTCACATTTTGTCCAAAACCGTTAATTAATCCGTCATCACCTATTGTCAGTTCCATGACCTTTGAGCAATCGTGTTTAAGACCCGAACGCCACACATGGTCTTTGTCAGTTCCTCTTAAAAATTGCCATCTCTGATAAGCCTCTACGTCCGCAATCAGGGTGTTGTCATGATAACCGAGGGTATGAGAAGGGGTGTGCGACTGAATGTCGTCATAAACTTCGCAGTCTTTAGACTTAGCCTCTCTAGTGCAGTCGATAAAGAACAAGCAAGCATCAACTGATGCATCAAAATTTTTCAATGCATCTATGCTAAAAAATTTTGCTGAATCTATTCTTTGGTCTTTCTTCCAGGCTTGAATAAGAACTTTCCGCGCAACTGATGTCTTACACAACATAGCCAACGCACCCTTCCGGGTTTGAAGCCAATCTAAATGCTTAAGAAGCATCCACTCGGATATATCAAAGTTAGCTTTTCCGGTTATTGCATCGAAACCTTTTCGATTTTGGAAGTTGGATTTCTGAGGCAAATTCTGGCTGCCTAACATTCCCAACTCAGAACTTGTCACCCAAGGGGGGTTCCCAATAATCAAAATCGGTTCAGGCAAGTCATCAAGAATTTCTGGCCAATCTTGTGTAAAGAAATCAGCGTGTAGGAGATGGATTTTACTCTCCCAAGATGTTCCTTCTAATTGTTCACGGCAATGTTCTATGTGCGATTTGTTGATTTCAACACCAACCAAACTTTTTGCATCTGAAAAAATACTAGAAGCGGCCCGTATGAAAGCGCCGCGTCCGCAAGTTGGCTCAAGAATCGACGCTGGTTTAAGGCCCAGTTGCTGGATCAATTCGACTGCTGCGGTGGCAAGTGTATCCGGAGTTTGAAAATCTCCAAACTCCCATACCTGTTTTGACTTTTTCGAGGCCATATCAACTATCTTACGCGTAGGACACCAGAAACATCACCCGCTTTTTGTATAACTCTACGATATTGTAGCCGCCATTGTAGTGCGTTCGAGATCGTCAAATATCCTAGGTTTGGGGGAGTGGCTATAATTTGCTTGGCAATATTGTTAGCCTCTATCTCATCGACTGGAAGATTTTTGTCTTGCATGAAGGCGATAAGATCATCTTCATTTCCATCGCGTTCGAGGATTTCTAGGATTCCCCTCGTCATCTGAAAATCAGCAGTGCGAGACTTATCAATAAAAATTGTGTGTTGCATATTTAGTTGACCGGTTTGGTTTTCGTGGTCATCAGATTTCTCATACACAAATACGAGAAGATTATAGCCAAGCCCGAACACCTTCTGGCGCGCCGCCTTATATGGGCAAGAAGATTGAGGTTGGCGAATGCTGGTGACTTTCATATCAACAGATAGTCCTGGGAAATCGATTCCTGACGCCGCGTTGCAAACCTCATATTTATATTCATCTGCTAGGTGGTCATTAAACTTGTGCTCTAGGTAGGTTCCAACTGCCTTCCCATCAGTAACTCCATATAGAGTAGGTTCGTCATGTGTACTCTCGATCTCAGCAAATTTTTCCGCTTCTTCCAAAAGTAGTTTTAGCGTGAGAGTATTTTTCATATGACACTCGATATTATGATTTGCGTTAAATTAGACAGTACATTTTGGTGTAACGCTACTGCTTGTGCAATGTTCAAACTCGTGTGACGCTAATACCTCTTTCTTAAGGCATATGAAAATATCGAAAGCTTCACAGCGATAATCAATGATGAATAAGATAAAGCTAACCCTAAAGCGGCAACTTGATACGTGCCCGCAGGCCGCCGTTGGGACTGTCGTCCAATTCAATATCGCCACCGTGTGCCCGCACCACATCGCGGGCGATGGTCATCCCCAGGCCAACGCCGCCGGTACCGGGATTTCTTGACTCGTCAATACGGAAGAACGGTTTGAACACATCCTCGCGCATTTCTTGGGGAATGCCCGGACCATCATCATCAATGGTGATATCGACCAGATCACCACGTTTACCGGCCTTGACCGACACATGCTCGGCGTAACGCATGGCGTTGTCGATCAAATTGGTCAGGCAGCGCCTGAACACCTTGGGTCTGAGCGGAACCGTGATGGCACTTTCAACATGCAGGTCGATAATGCCGCCCTGGCGACGGGCCTGGGCGGAAACGCTGCCTAAAATTTCACCCAGATCGGTCTCTACAGGTTCCTCGCCGCCCTCGCCCCTGGCAAAGGCCAGATACCCTTCAAGCATATGCTCCATCTCGCCGATGTCGTTTTTCAGTTCGGTCAGGCTATCATCTGCGGCAGCCATTTCCAGTTGCAGTTTCATGCGCGCCAGGGGTGTCCTGAGATCGTGGGAAACACCGGCCAGCATTTTGGTTCGTTGCGAGATCTGGCGCTGGATGCGGTCACGCATGTCAATAAAGGCAGCGGCGGCCTGACGCACTTCGGTGGCACCCTCCGGCTTGAACTTTGGCGCGTCGCGCCCCTTGCCAAAATCATCGGCGGCTTCAGCCAGCCGCCGGATCGGCTTGACCTGATTGCGCATGAAAATGGTCGCGACGGCAAACAGGACAAGCGAACTGCCAACCATCCAGATAACAAATACATAGGTGGTCGAACTGAACAGACGTTTGCGCGAAGTGATCACATGCAAGACGCCGTCGGAAAGTTGCACATCGATAACCACATCACGGGCCAGACTTTCAGAATCCACATAAAAAGGCCGCCCGACAGCTTCGCGCATGGCCTTGACCAGGGTTTCTTCCATTTTCCCCGACATCACGGATTGCGAGCTGGGGATGATTGCGTCCTTTTTGAAGCTCATCAACATGTTCATGTTTTTTGCCGGCAGCTCCAGTATCCAGTCGATATTGTCCTTATCGGGATTACGGCGCATCAAATCAATGACAGAGGCGATGTCCCCTGCAACGCCGCGAGACAGGGTCAGCGACACCTTGTGCCAGTGACTTTCGTAGAAAATAAGCGCCGCAATCACCTGCAGAATGACCAGCGGCATGATGATAATCATCAGCGAGCGGCCCAGCAGGCTTTTTGGTAACAGGCGTTTGATAAAGGGCGTCGACATATTAATCCGGACGCAGTACGTAGCCTTTGCCACGCACTGTCTGCAGGTAAGTTGGAAGTTTCGGGTTTGGTTCTATCTTGCGGCGAAGGCGGGTCACCTGCACGTCAATGGCACGGCTGCCGCCACTGGCGCCGGTCATTTCGGTCAGCTCTTCACGACTTAACACCGCCCCCAAGCTGGCCGCCAATACCTTAAGCAACGCCGCCTCTACATCGGTCAGGCGGATAACTTCGCCGTCCTCGCTAAGCACCTCCCGGGCCTGGTCATAAACCACATCGCCGAGCTTGATTTCCACGGGCGCCACTTTTGGGGCCGGGACGCGGCGCAGGATGGCGTTGATCCGCAACAACAGTTCGCGTGGCTCGAAGGGCTTGCTCAGGTAGTCATCAACGCCGCCCTCAAGCCCGTCAATCCGGTCTTCTGGTTCGCCCATGGCCGTCAGCATCAGGATCGGCACGGTGCTTGTCTTGCGCAGATCGGCGGCGAAATCCAGGCCACTTTCCCCCGGCATCATGCGATCCAGAACCAGCAAATCAAAGGTCAGACCTTTCAGGCGTTCACGGGCGTCCGTGGCATCGGTCGCCGTCGACACCCAAAAGCCGCTCTCGGTGAGGAACTGGCGCAACAATTCACGCAGACGATCATCGTCGTCGATCACCAAAATATGGGGCTGCTCGCTATCCATGACTGACTATAACACCCTAAACCCGTTGCCGATCCTTCTTGTTGATTATACCGCGCAACACATCCTTGAAACCGCGCGGTGCATCTGGCCCGGCATTTTGATAAGCGGCGGCGATACGTTCTGCCTGACGGGCCGTCAGCAAGGCTTCAATTTCAATGCCTTTTTCGCACAGATGAAGCAAGCGGCGGCGGCCATCGCCGACGTCCTGACGTTGTTCAATAAAACCCTCATCGACCAACTGGCGTAATACCCTGGCCAGACTCTGCTTGGTGATTTGCAGGATATCGAGAAGCTGGCTGACAGTCATGCCGGGACTGCGGCCAACAAAATAAATGACCCGGTGATGAGCGCGACCAAAACCATACCGGGCAAGGATGGCATCCGGTTCGGCGGTGAAATCCCGATAGGCGAAGAACAGCAGTTCAATGGCCTGACGCAAATCCTCCATATCCTCCATATCCTCCATATCCTGGGGTTCTACAGGGGGGGCGTCGTGGTCCGGTGGGGTCCTGGATGCGGTCATCTGCGCCCCTTAAACAGGTTACATGAAATATATGTCAGCCTTATTGACATATATGCCTCATCCTGCTAGAAAACGCAAGATACTTTTGCATTAACGGGACTTTTGGAAAGATAATTTCATGTCGGCACCTTCTTTCGACGATCGCGATGGTCTTATCTGGCTTAATGGTGAACTTATTGACTGGCGGGATGCCAAGTTGCACATCCTGAGCCATGCCCTTCACTACGGCTCGTCGGTGTTCGAGGGGGTCCGTTGTTACAGCGGCAACGTCTTCAAACTGACCGAACATTCCCAGCGCTTGATTGATTCGGCAGCACTGCTGGGCTTTGAAATCCCCTATTCCCTGGAAGACATCAACAATGCCTGCATCGAAACCCTGAAGGCCAACAACATCACCGAAGGTTACCTGCGTCCGGTCGCCTGGCGGGGCAGCGAAATGATGGCGATCAGCGCCCAGAACACGACCATCCACTTGTCGGTGGCGACCTGGGAATGGCCATCCTATTTCTCGCCGGAGGCCCGCATGAAAGGCATCCGCCTGAAAACCGGCCCGTGGAAGCGTCCGTCGCCTGAAACAGAGCCTGTCCATTCAAAGGCAGCCGGCCTCTACATGATTTGCACCTTATCAAAGCACGCCGTCGAAAAAGACGGTTACGACGACGCCATGATGCTCGACTGGCGCGGCCAGATCGCCGAGGCAACCGGCGCCAACATCTTCCTCTATATGGGTGATGGTAAATTGCACACGCCGACCCCTGATTGCTTCCTCAACGGCATCACCCGCCAGACTGTCATCGAGCTTGCGAAAAACCGCGGCATCGACGTCGTCGAACGCGCCATCATGCCCGAAGAACTGGCCGACGCATCAGAAGTGTTCCTGACCGGCACGGCAGCCGAGGTGACCCCGGTCGGCGAGATCGACGAGCACACATTCACACCGGGCGATATTTGTAAAACGCTGATGGAAGACTACGACAAGGCGGTCGGAAAGTGGCCTGCTAACTAGAGGCGGCAAGCAGCCTCCTACAAGCTGCCGCCCGGGCGCTTTAGGGCGGCTTTGTTGAGCTCGCCGGTAATATAGTCGAAGGCTTCGTCGACAGTTTCCAGTCGCTTGAACAATTTCAAATCATCGGCCGAGATGGTTCCGTAACGGACCAGCGCATCGAAATTAATGACCTCGTTCCAGAACGACGCCCCGTAGAGCACAATCGGCATTTTCTTGCTCAGTTTCTGGGTCTGAATAAGGGTCATCAGCTCGAAAAACTCATCCATGGTGCCAAAACCACCGGGAAAGGCGATCAGCGCCTTGGCCAGATAGGTGAACCAGAATTTGCGCATGAAGAAATAATTGAATTCAAAATTCAACTCGCGCGAGATATAGGGATTGTCGGACTGTTCGTGGGGCAGGGAAATATTAAGGCCGATGTTAAGGCCCCTGGCTTCCGAGGCGCCGCGGTTGGCGGCTTCCATCAGCCCCGGTCCGCCGCCAGTGCAGACAACAAAACGCCGCCGGCCTTTCTCGAGCCCTTTCGACCATTTGGTCAGGCGCTTGGCCAGTTCGCGGGCCTCTTCATAATAACGGGCCATGGAAAGGTCGCGCTGGGCATTTGAAACCCGGGCGGCATCACCACTTTCCCTGGCTTCCTTCAGGGCAGCGCGGGCTTCCCTTCGCGGCAGCATCCGGGCGGAGCCGAAAAAGACGATGGTGTCGCTGACATTGAAATCCTCGAAGCGGGACTCAGGTTCAAGGTATTCCGACAGAATCCGCATGGTGCGAGCCTCGCGCCGCTTCAAAAAGCCGGTATTTTTGTAGGCCTTGACCGGCCAGTCGTCTGCGTCCTGTTCGGACATGGTGGGCATCTCCTATATCGATAAACCGGTCAGGTCGGGGATGATCGTCGTTCCGTCGGGAAATGGATTGACGTCGCCACGACCGACCCGGCCAATGAATTGAAGTCCGGTTTCCTCTGCTGCGTGGTAGTCGGTCATGGCGTCACCGACAAACAGGCAATCCGGCCCGTTTAAAGAATGCTCGAAAAGCAGGTCCATGACGATCGGCCCCTTGCGCCGGGGTGATCCGTGGATCGAGGTAAAATAATCCGCCATATCGCGGCGCTCGATAATATCCCGCAGTTCCGTCTCAGGCGTCCCTGAGATAACGAAAATCGGCAATTCCTTGATGTTTTTTTTAAGAAATTCGAGGGCCCCAGGAACCCCGTCACAGGCGATCACAGCTTCCTTAACGAGAGCGCTGTAACGCCCTGCAAGGTCCGCCAGTTCATCCTTATTCAACTCAATGTCGAGAAATTCCCGGTGACAATGGAGGATTTTATCAACCCTTGAGATGCCCTCATGGGCCAGATGATAAGCCACAGTCTGCTCAAGAACGCTCTGCCCGTGTTCCCCGTAAAGGGTGCGGAATGCCTGGGATTTTATTTCTGCTGATTCAACCAGAACCCCGTCGAAATCGAAAAATATTGCCTGATACTTAATCGGACGAATCCTCCTGATTTTTTTCCAGCCAACGGGCCTGGGCCCGGGTGTCGCTATCCTTGGCCTCGACCCAATTGGCGCCCTTTTCAGATTCTTCGAGCTTCCAGAAAGGGGCTTCGGTTTTGAGCCAGTCTATCAAAAAGCGGCAGGCATCGAAGGCGGCGTCCCGATGGGCCGACGAAGCCGCGACCAGGACGATTTGATCAGCCGGCTCGAGACGACCATAGCGATGAATAATCAGGGTTTTTTCCAGCGGCCAGCGGGCCTGGGCCTGGGCCTCTATTTCAGTCAACGCTTTTTCGGTCATGCCCGGATAGTGCTCCAGGGTCATGGCGCTGATTTTGGTATCGCCTGCTATCTCGCGGACCAAGCCTGTGAAGGCGCAAACACCCCCGACGCTCTTGTTCCCGGCGCTTAAAGTCGCAACTTCCTGAGCAAAATCGAAATCCTCGCGCTGCAACCGGATCATGGTTACCCCCCCGTCACAGGTGGAAAGAAGGCGACTTCATCATCGGGGCCAACGGGGTGTTGCAGCTTGACGTGTTCCTGATTGACGGCGGCGCGGATTACGCTGACATCGGCAAAAGCCTGGGCATGGCCGGCCCCCTGCTCTTTCAGCCAGTCGATCAGGCTCTCCACGGTGGTGACGCTGGCCGGCGGGTTCAGCTCTTCACTTCCGACACCGGTTTTGTCACGGACCCAGGAAAAATAAATTATTTTCACGTCTTCTCCTTGATTAATTTAAGGGCACATTTCCGGGAAAGGCAGAAAATCAACCAGCTCTCCCTCCTCTATCCGGGTCTGTTCCTCGCCCACTTCAACAAGCCCGTCTGATGCGACCATCGAGGTTAGCACCCCGGAGCCGGTTGCCGGATACAAATGAGCGCAGAAATCGCCATCGGCGTTTTTCTCAAGGCGGGCCCGCAACCATTCCCGGCGCTCGCCCTTGCCTTTGAAGGAAAAAGCGGCGCGCACTTTATATGTCGGGGCCGCCACATCGAGCGCCCCGGATAACCTGAGGACCAGCACCCGGGCGATACACATGAAGGTGACCATGGCGGCCACCGGATTGCCTGGCAGGCCGACAAACGGTGTCCCTGCGACCTGACCAAAGGCGATAGGCCGCCCCGGCTTGATCGCCAGACGCCAGAAATGCAGGGAGCCCAGCTTTTCCACCGCCGGTTTGATGTGATCTTCATCACCAACCGACACCCCGCCCGATGTAAACAGCAGGTCGTGATCACCGGCAGCCGCGGACAAGGCATCTGCGATCACGGTTTCGTCGTCTTCAAGAATGCCAAGGTCCGTGACCAGACAGCCCAGACGCTCAAGCAACCCCATGATGGTGAAGCGGTTAGCATCGAAGATACAGCCTTCCGGCGCTTCCCCACCCGGGTCGCGGACTTCGTCCCCGGTTGAAAAGACGGCCACCCGCAGGCGCTTGTAGACGGTTAATTTACTACGCCCAACAGAGGCCGCGAGACCAATTTCCTGTGGCCTGAGGCGCTTTCCCCGGCTCAGAATAACCGATCCGGCCTGCACATCCTCGCCCTTGAAGCGGCGGTTGGCGCCCGCCTTGATACCGGCGGGCAAGATCACATCGTCGCCATCAAGGCGCACATCTTCCTGCATGAACACCGTATCGGCGCCTGCGGGCATGGGCGCACCGGTGAAAATCCGGTAGGCTTGGCCCGGTTTAGCCACGTCATCCAGCTTATGCCCGGCGGTGATCCGACCGCCTATGGGCAGGCTGGTATCGGCATCCGGCATTAGATCCTGATGGATCACGGCGTAACCATCGACGGCGGAATTGTCATGGGGTGGCACATTTCGCTCCGCCTTGACATCCTGCCCGAGAATGCGGGCCAACGCAGCGCTCAAAGGCACCTCTTCGGTGCCGACGACGGCCTCCACGGTTTTCTGCAACTGCTCAAGGGCAAGATCAAGCGGCGTCAGATCATCACCGTGGGCGAAGCAGTCATCCTTAAGCTGGGTCATTGCTTGCCCCCCTCAAGCCCACAGCAGGCGACGATAAAATCGGCAATGGCGGCAATATCATTGATGTCGATCACCGGAATGTCGAGATCGTCAACGACACTGTCACAAGCAAGGGCGACGATTTCCTCGTCTTCCCTGCAACGCAACGGCTTTCCTGTCGCCTGACGGGAAACCTCCAGCTTGTCATAGTGACGGCCTTTAAAGCCTTCAACCAGCAGAAGATCAACCGGTGTCATCTGGGCGATCAGTTCATCCATATCCGGTTCGGGAACGCCACGCAGCTCGTGCATCAGGGCCCAGCGATTTGACGAGGAAACCAGCACTTCACTGGCCCCTGCCTGGCGATGCTCAAAGGAATCCTTGCCCTTACGGTCCAGATCAAAACGGTGATGGGTATGCTTCATGGTCGATACGCTGTAACCCCGCTTGATCATCTCTGGCAACAGCTTGACCATCAGGGTGGTCTTGCCACTGCCACTCCAACCGGTAATGCCAAATACTTTCATTCTACTCATCGGATTCAGTTATATGCTGTATGCCAGCCTGCAGGTAATCGTAGCCTGTGCCGACGGTAAGGGCGGCGGCGACCCACAGGCCGACGATGCCGATTTCCATGGTTGTAACAGGGCCAAAATCCGGTCCGGCGGCACCGACCAGCAAGAACCCCAGAGCCAGCATCTGAATAAACGTCTTCCATTTCGCCAACACCGTGACCGGAACCTTGACCTGAACTTCGGCCAGGAATTCGCGTAAACCTGAAACCAGTATTTCCCTGAATAAAATGACAACCGCCGGGATCAGCGTCAGGTCCGCGATTGCGTCACTGGCGACCAGCATCAACAGCACTGCCGAAACCAGCAGTTTGTCGGCAATGGGGTCAAGGAACCGGCCCATCGCCGATTGCTGTTGCCAGGCGCGGGCCAGATAGCCATCGAAAAAATCCGTGATACAGGCGTAGGTATAAATGCCAAACGGCAACCAGTTGCCAAGCGGCGAAGGCAGGAACATCAAGCCGACGATCACGGGTATCGATCCAATCCGCGAAAAGGTCAGAATATTTGGCAGGTTTACCCGCATGTGCGTCTTCCAATTTCAAGTTCTGTCATGATGCCCAGTTACTTTTATAAGTTTAACCCTCTGTGTGGAACCAGTCATAGATTTTCTTGGCCATCGCCTTACTGACCCCTTCGACGGCTTCCAGATCGGCAAGTCCCGCTCCCTCCACCGATGGCGCCGAACCAAAGTGGTGGAGCAGCGCCTTCTTTCGCCTGGGGCCGATGCCCGGAACCCCGTCGAGGCTTGATTTGGTCACCGCCTTGCCCCTTTTTTGACGATGGAAGCCAATGGCGAAACGGTGCGCTTCGTCGCGAAGTCGTTGCAGGAAATACAGAACAGGGTCGCGCGGGGCCAGGCTGATCGGTTCGCGGCCGGGCAGGAATATGCGTTCGCGCCCGGCATTGCGATCAACACCTTTGGCAATCCCCGCGACAACCACATCGTCGATTTCCAGTTCTTTAAGAACATCCAGGGTGACACTCAGTTGCCCGGCCCCGCCATCGATTAACACCAGATCGGGCCACTGGCCGCGCGAACGCTCCGGATCCTCCTTAAGGGCGCGGGAAAAACGCCGGGTCAGGACTTCACGCATCATCGCGTAATCATCGCCGGGGGCGGTGTCAGGATTTTTGATGGTGAACTTGCGATAGGCATTTTTTATCATGCCCTCAGGACCGGCGACAATCATGCCGCCAATCGCCTTGGTGCCTGAAATATGGCTGTTGTCGTAGACTTCGATGCGTTCGGGAGCGGCATCAAGGTCCAGCACCTCGGCCAGGCCCTCCAGCAACCGGCGCTGGGAGGCGCTTTCGGACAAGCGGCGTCCCAGGGCTTCGCGGGCATTGTTAAGGGCGTGTTCGACGAGATTGAGTTTCTCGCCACGTTGCGGGCAGACAACCGAGACCTTGCGTTCGGACTTGACCCCCAAAGCATCGGCTATCAAGGCCTGATTGGGAAGCCGGTGGGACAGCAGCAACAGGCGTGGTGGTTCCTTGTTGTCATAGAACTGACCGATAAAGGCCTCAAGAACCTGAGCTTCATTTTCATCCTTGGCATGAGAAGGATAATAGGCCCGGTTGCCGAAATTGCGGCCGCCGCGAAAGAAGAAAACTTCGACACAGGTGTGACCACCTGCCTGATGGGCGGCGATGACGTCGGCCTCGTCCACACCTGAGAAATTAATGTCCTGATGGGCCTGAACCCGGGTCAGGGCGCGAATACGGTCACGAAAACCCGCGGCGGTCTCGTAATCCTGCTCGTCGCTGGCCTTTTGCATGCGCCCTGCCAGATCACGCTGGATTTTTTGGCTCTCCCCGGTCAGGAAGGCACGCGCTTGTGACACCAGCTCTGCGTATCCGGCAGTGTCAATGCGATCGACGCAAGGGGCAGAACAACGCTTGATCTGATACAGCAGGCAGGGCCGGGTGCGGTTTTCAAAGACACTGTCCGAACAGGTCCTGAGAAAAAATGCCCGTTGCAGGATGGTTAGCGTCTCGTTCACCGCCCAGACCGAGGCAAAGGGACCAAAATATTCACCTTTGCGGCTTTCGGCCCCACGATGCTTCATCACCTGGACGAAAGGATGGCCACTGGTCAGCAGGATTTTAGGAAACGACTTGTCGTCACGCAGCAGAATATTATAGCGCGGCTTGTAGCGCTTGATCAGGTTCGCCTCAAGCAGCAACGCCTCGGCCTCCGTATGGGTGGTGACGAATTCCATGGAGGCGGTTTCGGAAATCATCCGCAGCAACCGGGTCGGCTGGCGTTTCAGGTTGGTATAACTGGCGACCCGCTTGTTCAGGTTTTTCGCTTTGCCCACATAAAGCACATCGCCGCCACTGTTGATCATCCGGTAAACGCCCGGGGCGGCGTCCAGGGTACGCAGATGGGCTTCGATAATCTTCACGCCAGCGGGTCGAGCATCGGCCTGTTTGGCGGAACTTCCGGCTTTGTCCTTGTCGGTGTGTTTTTTCGCCATCACTGGTATTTGAACGAAACCGGACCCCGCGTCAACGGATGCTCTAGATCAGTTCACGTTTAGTTTGAACACGTTGTGTTCAAACTAAACGTGAAAAACTGATCGATTTTTTAAAGATCGAGCCGATTCACACACTTACGACTCCGAAAAGCTTTTATTGAAGAGTTCACCAAACATATCCACGACTCTTGTGGATAAAACTGTTGAAAACCCGCCATCTGAAGAAAAGTTACCAAATAAGCCATACAGTTTTCCAATTTGCTTAAAAATTGTGCAAATTTGTAACTGCTTGTTTTTAAAGGGGAAAAATTAAAGCAAGTGGAAAATGATACAACAGGCACTTTTTCAAGGAATATTTTGCTATCGATACAACAGAAAACCCTTACCTGTGCACAACTCGCTATGTTTCCATTCAATGAATCTATTTATTGCAATGGGTTGCAGGAATTTTTGGAAACTCATCAAGGGCCAACGGCGGGCCAAAAACAGGGCCAGAATCAGACGTCGGGATTAAATCTTTCGATCTCGACACCGACGCTGACGGCGTCTTCCAGAATGTCAAGTTTCTCGATACGGATTCTGGCAGAGCGGACGCGATTATCTGTCAGGCACATGGCGGCCACGTCCTCGGCCAACGTCTCAACCAGATTGACATGATCCCTGGCGATCAGTTGACGAACGCCTTTAGTCAGTTCCTCATAACAAACCACATTGGCCAGATCATCGTTTAACTGGCCATTTGTTTCACCTTCACGGACGGCAAGATCCAGGTTGATGCGCACCCGTTGGCTGGCTTCACGTTCAAACTGATGGACGCCGATCGAGCAATCAAGGACCAGGTCACGAATAAAAACATGACGAAGGGCGGCCCTCGCATCGGCTATATTTCGGGGTTGTACAAGTTCCATCTGACTGCCAGTCATCATCTTTACCTCAGGTTATTCGCTTGTCCCGCCACCTGGCGGTTCCTGGCTCCAACCCAAGTGTTGGCCACCATCAAGGGCGATCATTTGTCCGGTCATCGATGGCGCATCAAGGATGAACCTGACCGCATCGACTATCTCTTCTAACGTGATGTTACGCCGCATTGGAAGCGACGACCACTGTTTGATAAACGCCTCTTCTGATTGCCTGGAACTAGCCAATACCGGCCCCGGGCCAATGGCGTTAACGCGAATATGGGGGGCCAGGGACATGGCAAGGGTCTGGGTCAATGTCCACAAGCTGGCCTTGCTCAGGGTGTATGAGAGGAAATGCGGCGTTAGATTCCACACCCGCTGGTCAATAATATTGACCACATTGCCTTCCAGTTCGTCCGGCAACTGTTCCCGGAATGACTGAACCAGGACAAACGGCGTGCGCAGATTGACCTGCATATGGTCGTCCCATGACTGGCGGCTGGCGGTATCGACGGAATCTTCTTCAAAAATCGAGGCATTGTTAATCAGGCAGGTGATCGGCCCCCCTTCTTCAGCGCTTTTGGGAATGAGGTTCAAGACCTGCTGTTCATCATTCAGATCAGCCTGGATCGTCACTGCCTCGCCACCCTGCTCGCGGATGGTCCGGGCCAGGGTTTCCGCGGCATCCCCGGATGTGCCGTAATGCAAGATCACCCGCCATTCATCGCTGGCCAATCCAAGGGCGATGGCTTTTCCTATACGGCGGGCGGCGCCTGTAATCAGTGCTGTCTTCATGGGCCGACTTTGCGCGATAGCCGGAGACGTTTCAACCCAGAATCTCCAGCACCGCAGAAACCCCGTAAGCCTGGGCGAAAATATAGGCCCCGTAGACGCTTAAAAAGGCGACCGCTGTCACCCGGCCGATCCGCCATCCACCCATCAGGAAAGGCATCAACACAATGGTCGTCCCCAGCATTATCCATAGATCAAAATCAAGCAATTGCGCAGGCGCCTGAAGGGGCGTCACCAACGCCACCGTACCGATCACCGCCAAGACGTTAAAAAGGTTTGAGCCGACCACATTTCCCAACGCCACTTCCGTATGGCCACGCAGGGCAGCGACAATGGAGGCCGCCAGTTCGGGCAAGGAAGTGCCAAAAGCCAAAACTGTCAATCCGATGACTTCTTCTGCAACACCGAAGGTTCTGGCCAGATCAACCCCGCCATCAACCAGCATATCGGCACCAAAGACAACACCTGCAAGCCCCGCCAGTATCGCCATCCAGATCAATTTCAGGGATGTAATCCCTTCAAAATCCTTGACTTCCTCCACATGAATTTCGGCGCTAACACCGCCATCACGGGAATCCCGCAGATAGGCACGGATCAGGAAACCGGCCAGCAGGACAATCAGGACGACGCCTTGCCAGCTACCAATCGGCCCCGACCAGCAAAACCATCCAAACAAGGCGCTGGCGACAAGCAGCATCACGGCATCGTTCTTTAAAGCGTAGGGTTGAATGGAAATTGGCATGAACAAAGCTGCAGACCCCAGTATCAGCAGCATATTGGCCATATTGGAGCCGATAACGTTACCAAGGGCCATCGCCGGTGATCCGGAGAGCGCCGCGTCCATACTAACCAGCAGTTCGGGGGCCGAGGTTCCGAAAGCAATAACCGTCATGCCAATGATCAGCGGTGAAATATCCAGCCTGCGCGCCAGCCCAACGGCGCCACGAACAAGAATATCAGCGCTGCCCAACAGGAAGACAAAGCCCAGCAAGACTTTCAAATACATCATGGGGTTATTTACTGCCTTCAATAAAGGGGCGGAATTCGCTGACAATATCCGCATACAGGGCGCGTTTAAAGGGAACAATCAAATCAACAATTTCATCGATCCCGGCCCATTTCCAGGCGCTGAATTCAGGCTCTCCATGGGCACAAAGATCAATATCCCCGTCCTCGCCCGTGAAGCGCAGAAGGAACCATTTTTGCCGCTGGCCGCGAAATTTACCACCCCAGATAGCCCCGACAAGTTCGTCGGGCAAGTCATATTCCCGCCAGTGTTGGCTCTCGGCGATAATGTCCGCCTTGTCGGTGCCGGTTTCTTCCGCCAGTTCGCGCAACACCGCTCGCCCCGGGTCTTCGCCATCTTCAATACCACCTTGCGGCATTTGCCAGGCATCACTGGGAAAATCGATTCTTTTGGCGACAAACACCTGGCCCACGGAATTAATCAGCATCGCCCCGGCGCATGGACGAAACGGCAAGTTTTCTTTCGACGCGTTGATCATTGCAGGAATTGCTTATCGACCAGTGCGGACAAAGGTGCCAACACCATATTTTTTGCTTCAAGACCGCCCGTCCAGTTCGCCAGTCGCTCGATCGATGAAGGATAGGCATGGGCAATAGCGACAGCCGCCGGTTGATTGGTGAGGATACTCTCCAACTCGACCAATTGATCATCAATAGCCCCTTTGGTCGGGATTGTATCGACGATGATATTGGTAAGGGCACGCGGCACCCCCATTTCCGTGGCTAGTTTCGGGCCCAGGGAATCCGCCTCCATGGCCCCTTCAAGGAACATCAGGCCGCGGGTTTTGATCTCGTTAAGTAACGTCTTTAAATGATCTTCCGATGTATTGAACTTCGAGCCCAGCACCGTCATCACGCCGATATAGCCGGACATCCGGCTGAGCACATATTCCAGCCGCAGACGGTTTTCTTCCGGCGCATTGGTGGTCATCTGACCTTGTGGACCCGGATCGACGACCGGGAAGCCGACAGGCTCCAGTGGCACCATGATCAAGGCTTCATGTCCGGCCTGCCGGGCCTTGGCGATCCAGTCAAGCAGGCCTGGAGCGTAGGGATCAAAAGCCAGGGTGACATTTCCCGGCAACAACTGAATTGCTGCGTCGGTGGCGATGGCGCTTAAACCAAGGCCACTGACGACGATTGCGACCCGGGGTCGGGCATCCTGATTTTCAAAGGGTTTGGCATAAACCTGCCAGGACATGCGGCCATCTTCGGAAATGATCGGCAAGGGGCCCTGCGGGCTGGTTTCGCTTAAAGCCGGATCGTTTCCTTCAGCCAGCGGAGAATCGCTGACGGCTGGCGGGGTAACGCTCGAGAACGCCACCGCCGGCATGGCCGCGACAAGCACCCCGGAACCCGGCCCCGTCGCACCGGCAGCAATGGCGTTGAGAGAATTAGTCCCCAAAGCTTTCTTTTTAGGAGCGATATCCATGGTCACGGTGGGAATACCGGTTTCCTCTTTTGCCGCTTTTTCCGCTTCGCCGTCGCCGGACATAAAATACCACGCCGCACCGCCGATCAGCAGCAACGCCGTGGTCGCGCCGCCACCGATAAGAAGCATCTTGCGTTTGGACTTGCCGCCGCCTTCTTCATCATCGTCGTCGTCATCATCGCCGAAATCGATGTCTTCAAGTTCTTCGCTTGCATCCAGACCGTCGCCGGGTTCATCCGACGCTTCCCCTTCAGGCTCACTCAGAGCATCACTCGGGGCATCACTCGGTGCTTCACCTTCATCTTCTGCACCAGATTCGGAAGGCGGTTGTTCCTCTGCACTGTCCTCAGGCCCCCCTTCGGCGGCAGGGGAAACCGCCGCCTCGCCCGAAGGCGCATCATCGTCACCCTCAAAATCGGAAGGATCGAAATCGTCGTCATCATCATCGTCATCGTCATCGGTTTTTTTCTTGCCGAATTTCGGAAACTTGATGCTGGGAATTTTGAAGGGCAGTTTCACTTATGCCACCAGCCTTATTTTCAACGTCACTTACTAACAGCATCCATGCCCGTGAACATGGCAACGCCCCGGATCAGATCAAGCGCCCGGTCGAGTTGGTAGTCACGGGGCTTGCTCTGCACCGCCTTGTCAGTATCCGCCGGCGTGGTGTCCTCGCCATCCTTGGGTTTTTCGCCTTCGCTGTTACCATTATCAAGAGCGCCGCGCAAATCAGCCTCACGGCGGGATTTGGGCCGGGTAATCTCTTCGATCTTGGCCAGTTCAACGACAATATCAGGATCGATACCAACGGCCTGAATGGAACGACCAGATGGCGTGAAATACCTGGCCGTGGTCAGGCGCATGGCGCCCTGCTTGGACAGGGGCATGATGGTCTGCACCGAACCTTTGCCGAAGGACTTCGTGCCCAGCAATATCGCCCGGTTGTGATCCTGCAAGGCGCCGGCAACAATTTCCGAGGCCGAGGCTGAACCACCATTGATCAACACCACCAGCGGCAAGCCGTCAATCATGTCACCCTTGCGGGCATTATAGCGTGATGTGTCTTCTGGTTTGCGCGAGCGGGTCGAAACGATTTCGCCCTTGTCGAGGAAGATATCGGTGACCGAAACCGCCTGATCGAGCAATCCGCCCGGATTGTTGCGCAAATCGAATATGACGCCTTGCAGTTCGTCACCGACAGCCTCGCGGAATTTGTCGATGGCCTTCTTGACCCCCGCGTCTGCCTGGGCGCTGAACGAGGTAATGCGTAAATACCCGACATTACCTTCCATGCGCGAGCGCACCGCCCTGATCTTGACGATGGCGCGGGTGATGCTGACGTCAAAATCTTCAACACCTTCCCGGCGCACCGTGAGTTTGATATCGGTGCCGACCTTGCCGCGCATCTTTTCGACCGCCTGTTGCAGGGTCAAGCCGAGCACCGGTTCTTCATCGAGATGGGTAATCAGGTCGCCAGCTTCAATACCAGCACGGAAGGCCGGTGTATCGTCAATGGGCGAGACAACTTTGACCAACCCGCTTTCCATTGTCACTTCAATGCCCAGCCCGCCAAAACGGCCACGGGTCTGAACCTGCATGTCACGATAGTTCTTGGAATTCAGGTAACTGGAATGCGGATCAAGAGATGACAACATGCCGCCGATAGCCGCTTCAATAAGTTCCTCGTCGGTGAGTTCTTCCACATAGTCCGAACGGACACGCTCGAAAACATCGCCAAACAGGTTCAGCAACCGATAGGTTTCGGCGTTGTTGTCGGTTTTTTCCTGGGCGAAGGCCACGAGGGGCGCAAAAACAACCGCCAGGAGAGTGAGTTTGAACAATCGATTTTTCATCCGTTTACCTTAATTTTGCGCGCTGCCAGCCACGGCACTGGATTGATTGGCTGCCCGTTGCGTCGTAATTCCACATAGAGTACAGGCGGGCCATTTTTCAGATCGCCCATGATACCCGCTGGTTCGCCCGATAGCACCTGTTGGCCGATGACGTTATCGATACGCTCGAGTCCGGCAAGCAGGGTATGATATCCCTCGCCGTGTTCGATGATCAAGAGCCGCCCGTATCCCTTGAAAGGACCGGCAAAAACCACCGTCCCGTCATGGGGGACAACGACTTGCGCCCCGACCCCCGTTTCAATGGTAATTCCCTTACGGGTCAGCCCGGTTTCCATGGCCTGACCGTAGCGCCCGACCAGCCGCCCAACCGCAGGATAGGGCAGCGTTCCCCTGGCTTTGCTGATCAACGGTGCGGTCGATTTTTTAGTCTCCGCCGGTGTTGTTGAAACACTTTCAGATTCGTTCTTTTTCCTTTTTAGTTTGTCGGCTTTCAGGCGGGTCATCAGGTCTTGCAGATTTTTTGATTTCTTGACCAGGGCGCGGATTCTCTTTTCCGCCTGCAGGGTTTTCGAATCCGTCGATTTTTTCAGCTTCAGTTTTTTCGCCAGCAAACCATCAAGCCGCTGGCGTTCGACATCCAGACCGGCACGAACGGAAGCCAGTTGCTGGCGCTTTTCAACGGTCTGTTTGCGGGCCTGGGTCAGCGCTGCCAAATCCTGACGCAGGCCCAAAGCCCGGTCTTCAATGGCCGGCACGGCGGCGCGCAACAAGATGGCCCCGCGCACTGTATCGGACGGGCTCATGGGGGCGGCAATCATCGCTTCGGGAGGGTGACGGGCCATGCGCTGCAGGGCCATCAGAACATGGCCGAATTGTTCGCGTCGTTGTTCCAGAAGAAGGCGTTTGTCTTTTTCCGTAAGCGCCAGCTCTGCGAGTTTGTCCTGCAGATCAATAACCGCCATTTCATGACCTTGAATAGCCGCCGCCACTTTCACGGTTTCGGCTTTCAGGCGATTCAGATCGCGAGCCAGGTCGCGGGATTTGGATTTCAGGGTATCGCGTTGCTTTTTGTCTTTATCGAGAGCCTTCTCGATTTCCTTAAGCTTTGTACCGGTTTCCGCCGCAAGGACAATATCCGGCAAAGCGATCCCCCACATTAAAATCAGCAGGGCAAAAATTTTCAACGGCCCTGTTCCTTAATCAGGCTTTGCCCGGTCATTTCCGGAGGCTGCTTCAATTCCAGCAGTTTGAGCAGGGTCGGTGCGATATCAGCCAGCGATCCGTCATTAAGACCTTGGGCCCAATCGGGCGGGTTTACCATCAATAGCGGTACCGGGTTGGTGGTGTGGGCGGTGTGCGGCTGGGCCGGGTCTTCCGACGCATCCCACATTTGTTCGCAGTTGCCGTGATCGGCGGTGATCAAAAGCACCCCGCCCGCCTTTACAACAGCTTCTTCCAGCTGACCCAGGCTGTTATCGAGGGTTTGTGCCGCCACCTTTGCCGCCTCCAGTACACCCGTGTGACCAACCATGTCACCATTGGCAAAATTGACGATAATCAGATCAAATGTCCCCCCGGCGATAGCCCCGGTCAACTTGTCAGTGACTTCCGGGGCCGACATTTCGGGCTGCAAATCATATGTCGCAACCTTCGGCGAAGGTACGAGAATCCGTTCTTCGCCAGCAAATTCCCTCTCCCTGCCGCCATTGAAGAAAAACGTCACATGCGCATACTTCTCGGTCTCGGCGATGCGCAGTTGCTTTAATCCGGCATCGGCAATGATCTCACCCAAAATGTTCTTCAATTCCACCGAGGGGAATAATGCGCTTAGATAAGGATCCAGGGCCCGTGAATAGCGAACCATGCCTGAACAGGCCGCGAACTGAACCGTGCGCGAACGCTGAAAACCATCAAAGTCAGGATCAACCAGAGCCGCCAGAATCTCACGCGCCCTGTCGGCCCGAAAATTGGCCATGAACAGACCGTCGCCATCGTTCATACCTTCGTAGCCGTCGATGGCGCTGGGCAGGACGAATTCATCAACGGTGTCAGCCGCGTAGCTGTTGGTGATCGCTGCCAGGGCATCAGCCGCCGCCTCGCCCTCGCCGTCGACCATCACATCGTAAGCCGTGCTGACACGCTCCCAGCGATTATCCCGGTCCATGGCGTAATAACGACCGGTCACCGTGCCAACGCGTACCCCCTCGAGCGAGGAAAGGCTGGTGAGGAAATCATCCATATAACCTCTTCCGCTTTTGGGTGGTGTGTCGCGGCCATCAAGGAAGGCGTGGATAATCACCGACACCCCTGCCCCGGCAATGGCCGCTGCCAGCCCAGTGATGTGGGCGCTGTGGGAATGGACGCCGCCCGGTGATAACAGGCCCATCAAGTGACAAGCGCCGCCGCTTTGCTTCAATGCCGAAATAAAATCACCTAAAGCAGGGTTTGTCGCAAGTGAGCCATCGGCGAGGGCGGCGTCGATACGCGGCAGATCCTGCATGACGACACGGCCCGCCCCCAGATTGGTATGGCCAACTTCCGAATTTCCCATTTGACCTTCAGGCAAACCGACATCAAGGGCCGACGCTTGCAATTGTGCTTTCGGCAAGTCAGCCACATAACGATCCCAGTTGGGAGTCGTTGCCAGGGCAATGGCGTTGTTGTCACGCTCAGACCTTTCCCCCCACCCATCAAGGATGCAAAGGACGACGGGCTTGGGTCTGTGTTGCGAATCTGACATGGCTCGATTTTAGCCGATCAAATCGTTGATGTATTGGTTGACTTCCCTGGCATGAAGACGCGCCTTGCGATCTGTTGGCGGCAGCGCTTCCTGATGGAAGAAGTCCGGCAATTCATCATCTTCTTCGGTGAAACCTGCGGCTTCATTGAACTGGTTTTCCATGCGCAGGGTGTCGACGCCGATTTGCCAGATAAAAGCCGGGTCCAGATCGGTGCCGTGGGCATTGTTGACGCCGTTGGCGATCAACTGATGATGGGTGTTGGTTACCGAACGGCCAAAAATACACAGGCCGAAACTATCAGCGACGGCGCTGTGCACCTGCATCTCGAAACTTTGTTCGGCCAGTTCCTCGACAGTCTTGTCGGCGCATTCATAGGCTGGCAGGTTGCCAACCGTGTGGTCCGCACCCTGGGCCGTCACCATCATTGAAATGGCGGTCACTTCGATAACCCGGGGGTCGTAGGCGCTAATGGCCTGTTGCTTGATAACCGGAACCCGTTTGATGCCGTAATGTTCACCGACACGGGCCGTGCCTTTGGCCAGCAAGCGACCGTTTTCATTGCCCAGACGGATGTCTTCAAGGGACGACACCATAAAGTCCACATCACCATATTCGGCCTTGCCGCCATCCATCAGGATACCCAGCGTCGCCCCGGTTTCGATGGTGTCGATGCCGAGGTCGTTGGCGATGTTGTTGACCCGTGCGATATCGTCAGGATCACCGACCCCGCAGTTGGAGCCCATCAGGCCCAGGGTTTCATATTCCAGTGGTGAAACCATTTCCTTGCCGTCTTTATCCACATAAACGTTGGAACACATAATCACGCAACCGGGCATACAGGCGTGCGAAGGATCGCCGCCGCGTTCCACATTGCGCTCATAGACATGCTGGCCGCCCAGCAGCAGGGTGTCGTTGTCGATATCGACAAACTGCCCGGCGCTGAAATTGCGGGTTGGCAAGCCGCCGGTGTAGTTGGTCATGTCGGCGACCATGGCGGTGCCCAGTTTTTTCATATTCTGAACGGCGGGCTCTGCTTCCAGTTTGGCGGCGTAGTCACGCACCACGGCGATGGTTTTCTTCTTGTCATGAAGCGGCGGCATACGGTCCATATCGACAATCACAGCCTTGACCTTTTTTGACCCCATAACCGCGCCAACGCCGCCACGCCCGGCCAGTCGCACAGGCCGGTTTTCCCGGTCACTAAAACTGATGCCGGCAATAAGCCCCTGATACTCACCAACCGGGCCACACAGGCCAATGCTGACTTTCTTGCTATACTTTTCATGGAGCAGGGCGGCGGCCTCGAAATTGCCTTTTCCCATGTAGGGGCTCGCATCATCAAAACGGATGCTTCCGTCCTTGGCCAAGTGAATAACCAGCCAATCCTCGGATACCCCGTGCAGGGTGAACCCGGCCAGTTCCAGGTGTCCCAGCGCCACGGCGAACGTCCCACCAACATTGGATTCCTTGATGCCGCCGGTCAGCGGGCTTTTGCAGCCGACGCTGAGGCGGTTGCCATTGGACATGTTGGTTCCGGCGAAAGGCCCGGCAGAAAACATCAGCGGATTGTCCGCCGATAACGGATCAACCGTGGCGACGTCATCCGCCAGCAGGGTTTTGGCGATCAGGTGACGACCGGCGCGGGCGATATCTTCACCGTGCAATTCGGTTGTTTCGTGGGAGCGATCAGCCAGTTTGATATTCAGATATTTCCGCATGTTCTAACGTATTCCTGTTTCAAGTTTTATTGTCGATGATAGGGATGGCCAGCCAAAATACACTGGACCCGATAGACCTGTTCAGCGAGCAGCCCCCTGACCAACATGTGTGGCCAGGTTTGTTTGCCAAATGACAACGCCAACCGCGCCTGTTTGCGAACGCTTTCGTCAAGACCATCAGCGCCGCCAATTAAAAAAACCAGATCGCGTTGTCCCTCGTCCCGCCACTTGCCTATTTGATCGGCAAATTCCGGACTGCCAAGGGATTTTCCGCGCTCGTCCATGGCAATGAGCAAAGCCCCTTTCGGTGCGCTGGCCAGTAACAAAGCGGCCTCGCTGGCTTTTAATTCAGCACCTTGCAGGGGGCGTTTTTCCTCGACCTCTTTCAATTGCAATGAAAAGGGTTGTTGGATGCGGCCCTGGTAGTGCTCGAACAAAGCCCTTTCAGGGCCCGCCTTGGCGCGGCCAACCGCAGCGATCAAAATTCGCATAATTTTTTCCATGTCTTTTTCCGGTTGCCCGGAAAAAGACTTTTAAATCAAGCCTGTCGTAGCGCTCTGGCTATCAGCTCCAGCGGGCACAGGAACACCCCACATCTTTTCGATGTTGTAGAATTCCCTGACTTCCGGTCGGAACAGATGAATGATGACATCCCCGGCATCAATCAAAACCCAGTCGCACTGTGTCTGCCCTTCGACAGACACGGTTTTAATACCGCCTTGTTTGATTTTTCTCCGGAGATTCTCAGCCATCGCGCCAACATGGCGCTGTGAGGTACCGCTGGCAATGACCATATAATCGGTCAATGACGTTTTGCCTGCGAGATCGATGACAACAATTCCTTCAGCTTTGTCGTCATCCAACGACGTTTCCACCAGGTTCAGCAAATCTGCCGGCGCCGGTGGCGATTTTTTCATGCGAGGTATGGTCGGCTCCTAACATTTTGTTCGATTTCGGGACCATCCCGAAACCGTTAGTCTTTGCCTGCGCGGCGGGCTTCGGCGCGAAGGCGGGTGGCGGATTGTGAGTTTAGCCGGGTCCTTAAAAAAGCCCACGCCGGCGCTTTCATATCCACCAATGAGCGAGCGCGAAACCGGGCGATCCTTGAGCCCCTGAAGCGCCGCGCCGCCCTTCCGGTCAGCGCCCTTGAAGAATAGGCGGGACGGGCGAAAATCGCAATGGGAAGCGTGCGAAAAAGCTGACGCCAACGCTTCCAGTGAGGCATCTGCGGTAACAGGTCCGAACCCATCACCCAGACAAAGGAAACCCCGGGAAACTGAGCTTTAAGGGCGGCAATGGTATCGACCGTGTAGCGGCTTGAAGCCTTTTCCTCGAAATCGCTTACGACAATGCGCCGATCTACGGCGGCGATTTTTCTGGCCTGCCTGAATCGATCTGCAAAGGACGCCATCCCGGCAAGAGGTTTCAGAGGATTCTGCGGGCTGACCAGCCACCACACCTGATCGAGATTGAGTTGCTCCAGAGCAAGGGTGGAAATATGCAGATGCCCTTCGTGGGCCGGATTGAAAGAGCCGCCCAGCAAGCCAATGCGTTGAGGGGTGGTCACGGGCGACACTGCCCTGTTCCGCGCACGACGTATTTAAAGCTGGTCAGTTGCTCAACACCTACGGGTCCGCGAGCGTGCAGTTTTCCCGTCGAAATACCAATTTCCGCACCCATGCCGAATTCCCCGCCGTCGGCGAACTGGGTCGAAGCGTTGACCATGACGATGGCGCTATCGACAGTATTCAGGAAAATTGCGGTGCTGTCCGCGTCTTCGGTGATGATGCAATCGGTGTGTTGTGAGCCGTGGTCGGCAATGTGACGGGCGGCAGCGTGGACATCATCAACAACCGCCACAGAAATGATCGAATCCAGGTATTCCGTATCCCAATCTTCCTCCGTGGCTGGGATGATTCGTTGATCGAGAGCCTGGGCCGCCTGATCGCCGCGAATCTCGCACCCGGCCTGGCTTAAATCATCGACGATGCCGGCAAGCATGGTCGCCGCGGCAGAGCGTTCAATAAGCACGGTTTCTGCAGAACCGCAAATGCCGGTGCGGCGCATTTTAGCGTTGACGATGACATCACGGGCCATTTGCTCGTTGGCCGCAGCGTCGACATATATATGACAGATGCCTTCCAGGTGCTTGAACATGGGAATCCGGCTTTCTTCGGTAATCCGTTCAATCAGCGACTTGCCACCACGCGGAACAATGACATCGATAAATTCGGACAGTCGCAGCATTTCACCAACCGCGGCGCGTTCGCGAGTCGGCACCAGTTGGATGGAAGCTTCAGGCAATCCCGCCGCCTTCAAGCCTTGCGCAAGCGAGGCCATGATCGCGCTCGCGGAATGGAAACTTTCCGAGCCACCGCGCAGGATTACCGCGTTACCCGCCTTCAGGCACAAGGAACCGGCGTCCGCGGTGACGTTTGGCCGCGATTCGTAAATGACCCCAATAACCCCGAGCGGTGTGCTGACCCGCTCGATCTTAAGTCCGTTCGGTCGATCCCACTCGCTTAAAGTGACGCCAACGGGATCAGGCAAATCGGCGATGGATTCAAGTCCAACGGCCATCGCTTCGATGCGCTCACCACTCAGAAGCAGACGATCAAGGAACGAACCTTTCAGACCTTTCTCCTCACCGGCTGCCATATCGAGGGCATTGGCTTCAAGAATGTCGGCGCTGTGATCGCGCAATGACTGGGCCGCCTGACGCAACGCCGTATTCTTGGCATCGGTGGAGGCAACCGCGAGTTCGGCGGCTGCGGCTTTGGCGGCTTGCCCCAAGTCCAGCATCAGGGCCGGAATATCGTTTGTTGCAAGTGTGCTCATGACAACACCAGATCGTCCCTGTGGATCAGCTCATCTGCTCCACGGTAGCCCAGCAAGTCTTCAATTTCACTGCTTTTATGGCCAATCAGCAAGCGCGCCTCACCTGCCGAGTAAGCGACAAGGCCGCGTGCGACTTCCCGGCCCGCGCCATCGACAACAATAACCGCGTCACCTTTATGAAAATCGCCTTCGGCGCCGGTGACACCGGCAGGCAACAGGCTTTTACCGCTTTCAAGGGCGCTTAACGCCCCGTCATCGACGATCAGTTTGCCTGACGGACTCAGGGTTCCGGCAATCCAGTGTTTTCGCGCCGTGCGTGGATTGGCCTTGGGGATAAACCAGGTGCAGGGCGCGCCGTCCTCGATCCGGGTGACCGAACCCAGTTCGTGCCCGTTGGCGATGACCATTCGGCAACCAGCCCCCATGGCGACTTTGGCGGCGGCCAGTTTTGTCACCATGCCACCGGTGCCGACACTGCTTTTTGACTGACCGGCCATGGCCTCTATTTCCGGGGTGATTTCATGGACTTCAGGAACCACCGTGGCACTTTTGTCGCGGCTGGGATCGGCTGTGTACAGGCCATCCACATCGGAAAGCAGTATCAGCGTATCGGCGCTGACCATGGCGGCAACCCGCGCCCCCAAACGGTCATTGTCGCCAAGCCGGATTTCATCTGTGGCGACGGTGTCGTTTTCGTTGATCAGCGGCACCGCGCCTAGCCTTAAAAGCGTTTCCAGGGTATTGCGGGCATTGATGTAACGCCGCCTGTTCTCGCTGTCATCAAGCGTCATCAACACCTGCGCCACCGTCAGATCATGACGGGCCAACTCTTCCTGATAGGCATGGGCAAGGCGGACCATGCCGGTCGCGGCTGCCGCCTGCTTCTCCTCAAGACGCAAATTACCATCGGTGAATTTCAGGTGTCTGCGACCGACTGCGATCGCCCCCGAAGAAACAATCACCACTTGCTGACCCCGGGCGTGCAGACGCGCCACGTCGTCGGCAAGGGCGGCAAGCCATTTGCGGTGAATGGTGCCATGTTCCTCGTCGACCAGCAGGGCCGAACCAATCTTGATAACGATCCGCTTGGCCGCGCTCAGGTCCATTGTTTGGCGATGCGGGCTCATGGTTCATACACCTTGCGTTCTTCGATGACGTTATCGCCGCGTTCCTCGTGGATGACGGCATTCAGGGCGCGCAGCATCTCTTCAACGCCAAGCCCCGCAATACCGGAAAGCTTCATAACCTCCCCCGCCGATGCCTTTTGCAGGGCCGCATATTTTTCGGTGATGTCATCAGGGGTCAGGGCGTCACATTTATTGAGGGCGACAATTTCGACCTTATCCTTAAGAATGCCGCCGTAGGCCTCAAGTTCGCCACGAATGATCTTATAGGACTCGGCCACGTCATCCGCCGTGCCGTCAACCAGATGCAACAGCACCCCACAGCGTTCCACATGTCCCAAAAAGCGGGTGCCAAGCCCTGCCCCTTCATGGGCGCCTTCGATCAGGCCGGGGATATCGGCGATCACAAATTCTTCCTCATCGACACCAACGACACCCAGATTCGGGTGCAGGGTGGTGAAGGGATAATCGGCAATTTTTGGGCGAGCCCGCGAAACAGCGGCCAGGAAGGTTGATTTACCGGCGTTAGGCAGGCCGACAAGGCCCGCATCGGCGATCAGTTTCAGGCGCAGCCAGACCCACATCTCCTGACCCGGCCAACCCGGATCATAGCGCCTGGGCGCCTGGTTGGTTGAGGTTTTAAAATGGGCATTGCCAAAGCCCCCGTCACCGCCATGGGCTAGCACCTGGCTCTGGCCGACCTCGGTAAAGTCCGCAAGGGTCCCCTCATTATCCTCATCCAGAATCTGGGTGCCGACGGGAACCTTGATGACCATGGTTTCGCCCTTCGGTCCGTCCCGGTTGGAACCCATACCGTGGATGCCGCGTTTGGCCTTGAAGTGCTGCTGGTAGCGAAAATCAATCAGGGTGTTCAGGCCATCGACGCATTCAACAATGACATCGCCGCCACGCCCGCCGTGGCCACCATTGGGGCCGCCAAAAGGGATATTTTTCTCACGCCGAAAGCTGACGCAACCGTCACCGCCGGCGCCACTTTTGATAAAGATTTTCGCTTCGTCGAGAAACTTCATTGGTGTCCATTTCTTCGGGCCATCTTTCGCTTCGCGGATGGACCTTGTTTTGTCGGGTCATCTTTCGCTTCGCGGATGGACCTTGTTTTGTCGGGCCATCTTTCGCTTCGCGGATGGGCCTGTCCAGAATCAAAAAGGGGAATGGCTGACCATTCCCCTTAAATTGATACGAGCGAATGGCCGAGTCCCGTTAACCTGCGGCTGGCTCCACACCGACAAAAACCTTGCCTTGGGCCTTGTGCTGGAATTTCACTTTGCCTTCGACCAATGCGAAGATGGTGTGATCCTTGCCGATGCCGACGTTGGCCCCGGGGTGCCACTTGGTGCCGCGCTGACGGATGATGATGTTACCGGGAATGACGGCTTCGCCACCGAATTTCTTGACGCCGAGACGACGGCCCGCTGTATCGCGGCCATTGCGGGAACTACCACCTGCTTTTTTATGTGCCATCTTAACCTACTCCTTGGATTTCGCTTTAGCCGCGGCCTTGGGCTTTGCTTTTGCCTTTGTTTTGGCTGCGGGCTTGGCTTCAGTCTTGGCGGCGGCCTTCTTTGGTGCGGCCTTTTTAGGCGCTTCCTTCTTTGCTGCTGCCTTTTTTGGCGCTTCCTTGGCGTCGTCGGCCTTGGCTGCTTCTTTCTTCGGTGCAGCTTTCTTTGCTGCTGCCTTCGGCTTGGTGCCGGTAGCGCTGATACCGGTGATACGCAACACTGTCTGATGCTGACGATGACCAGCCTTGCGGCGATAGTTCTGGCGGCGCTTCTTCTTGAAGATGATAATCTTGTCGGCGCGGCCCTGCTCGATCACTTCGGCGAAAACGGCGGCCTTGCTCAGATCGCCTGCGGCGGTCTTGGCGGCCTTGCCCTGATCACCGATCATCAGCACATCATCAAGGGCGACGGTGGAACCTGCTTCGGCAATGAGTTTTTCAACAACGATGACGTCGTTTTCAGCAACTTTGTACTGTTTTCCGCCGGTTTTAATAACTGCGTACATGACAATTCCAATAGTGGGGCACTCAGTACCCGTTTTATCAACAAGTTTTAAGGGCCCATCGCAGCTTTTGCGGGGCCCCTGAAATGGAGGCGGCAATATACCCGTAAAACCCCGGATGTCAACGCCATTTGGCAATAAATATCAGGCTTGAAACTGACGCCTGTAAAGGCCCGCCCGGCGCGTTTGTGCACGCCGGGCGGAATTGCTCGAAAGTTTCCCTTACATGCCCATGGCTTTATCGATAACCGCGTGCGACCAGGCGCCAACCGGTTTTTTGGATATCACCGGATCAGAACCACCACCCATCAGGGTTGCGACGGTGCGCTCGTAAGCCGCCGGGTCAAGTTTACCGTTGGAACCGGCTGTCAGCTTGTTGATTTCACCCATCATCCGAATCTGGTGTTTTTCAGTCTGGGCGCCGGTGGAGTCGTTCTCCAAAACGATCATCGCCGCTTCTTTCTGGTTGCTGCGCGCCCAGTCCCAGCCTTTCATACTGGCTTTGACGAAACGCGCCATCTTGTCCACGAAGGCTGGGTTTTTCAGGTTCTTTTCAAGAACATACAGACCATCTTCCAGGGTCGAGACGCCCTGGTCTTCATATTTAAAGACGACCAGTTCATCAGCGCCCAGGCCAGCATCAATGACCTGCCAGTATTCGTTATAGGTCATGGTGGAGACGCAATCGGCCTGTTTTTGCAAAATTGGGTCAACGTTGAAGCCCTGCTTCAAGACCTTGACGCCGCTGTCGCCGCCCTTGGTCGAAATGCCCAATTTCGACATCCAGCTTAAGAACGGATACTCATTGCCATAGAACCAGACGCCAAGGGTGCGGCCGGGGAAATCTTTGGGTGATTTGATACCCGAATCCTTGCGACAGGTCAGCATCATGCCCGAACGTTTGAAGGGTTGGGCGATGTTGACCAGGGCCACGCCTTTTTCGCGTGACGCCAGGGCCGAAGGCATCCAGTCGATAATCACATCGGCGGCGCCACCGGCGATCACTTGCGGCGGGGCGACATCGGGTCCGCCCGGATTAATGGTCACGTCGAGACCGGCGTCACTGTAAAAACCCTTGTCCTTGGCCACGTAATACCCGGCGAATTGCGCCTGGGTGACCCATTTCAATTGCAAGGTAACAGCATCGGCGGCCATGGCGGTCGTTGCCGCAAAACCCACAGCCAATGCGCTGAGCATCGGAATTATTCGTTTCATGTTTTCTCTCCCTAGTATTGATGTATTTTCTTTATTTTATCCCGCCTATCAATGCTTCCTGCGATAGGACGGATGCCAAAATGTGACAGCCCGTTCACTTAAAGCCATAACACCATAAAACGCCGAACCGGCCACGGCGGCAATAAAAATCTCCGCCCAGACCATATCCACGTTCATTCTCCCCACTTCCGTTGAAATGCGGAAACCCATGCCGACAATCGGTGTGCCGAAGAACTCGGCGACGATAGCGCCAATCAGCGCCAGTGTAGAATTAATTTTCAAAGCGTTGAAGATAAACGGCATCGCCGCCGGTAGCCGCAGCTTGATTAATGTTTGCCAATAACTTGACCCGTAGGAGCGCATTAATTCGAGTTCGAGGGAACCGGCGGCGGCAAGTCCGCTGGCCGTGTTCACCAGCATCGGAAAGAATGTCATAATAACCACGACGGCAGCCTTCGATTGCCAGTCAAATCCGAACCACATGACCATGATGGGGGCGACCCCGACAATGGGCAGGGAACTGACCATGTTTCCAAGGGGCATCAAACCGCGCTTCAGGAACGGCACCCGGTCAATCAATATGGCGATGATGAACCCGGCCCCGCAGCCCATGGCGAACCCGCTGATCACCGCCTTCATGAAAGTTTGCACGAAATCATCCCACAGAATGTCGGGGGAGCCTATCAACCGGATAAATATGGCGCTGGGTGGCGGCAGCAAAACTGTTGGCACGCCGAACCCCTGACAACCCATTTCCCACAGGAACAGCAGCCACAGGCCAAAGGTCGCAGGAACAATAAAGCCTGTTAGTCGCATACGTTTTTTATCCAGCGAGCGATAGCTGGCGACTTCCGCCAGACCGCGCCAGGTCAAAGCCCAAAGGGCAAAGATAAAGAACCAGAAGCCCCAACTGGCCTCTCCGGCGACACCGTTGTCAGATAAATTGATGGCCACCAAAGCGCCCATAAAGACGGCCGTCAAAACGCCGAAAGCCGGAACAATGCCGTGCACGCCCCTGGATGCGACAACTGCGCCAATGAGCGCCGCGCAAACAAGGCTGGCAAGGCCAATGGGACGGTCGCTCCAGGCTAAAGGATTTTCGCCGCCAGCAAGTGGCAGAGCGACGGCCAGCACGGCAAAGGCCAGCGCCGCCAAACCAAAGCCGTCGCGATTGCCGATCATCGGGCCATCCCCATTTTTTTAAGAACGACACGCTCAATAACGCCGATCGTATACACCAGCAACCCGGCCAAAATGGCGGCTGTCACCAAAGCTGACCAGATCTGGATGGTTTGACCATAATATGATCCGGCCAAAAGTCTGGCCCCAAGCCCGGCCTGTGCGCCGGTCGGTAACTCGCCGACAATGGCCCCGACCAGCGAGATGGCGATAGCCACTTTCAGGCTGGTGAACAGATACGGTAGCGAGGCCGGCCAGCGCAGCATCCAGAAAGTCTGCCACGAACTGGCGCTATAGGTACGCATCAAGTCCATCTCCAGTACACCGGGCGAGCGCAAACCCTTGACCATGCTGATGGTGATGGGGAAAAAACAAAGGTACGTGGAAATAATCGCCTTGGGGACAAGCCCCTTTAAGCCGATGGCTCCCAGGACGACGATAATCATCGGGGCGATGGCCAAAATGGGAATGGTTTGCGAAGAAATCACCCATGGCATCAGGCTTTTTTCCAAAGTTCGGTTATGGACGATGCCGACAGCCAGCAAGACGCCAAGAATGCCGCCGATGGCAAAACCCAGCAAGGTCGAAGACAGGGTTACCCACGAGTGATAGATCAGACTGCGCTTGGAGGTGATGTTCTTTTGCACGATGGTTTTGTTCATTTCCGCCAGCACCTGATGGGGGGCTGGCAGGATTGGGCGTTTCTGGGCCATGGTCGCGCGCACCAGATCACCGGCTGACCAGTCAATTTTGTTCTTCTCAAAACGGTCGATTTCCCAGGTCGAATTCATCCACACAGCGCCGCAGTACCAGATGGCGATGAACACCATAAGAACGACGCTGACCGGGCCGACCTGCCCGGCCATGAGGATGGCCAGCAGCGAAGGTCTTCTCGGTTTCAGGGTGGCGCTATCAGTCGTCATCACCATGCCCTGCCCGAAGACCTTCGCGAACCCTGTGCGCGATTTCGACGAATTCCGGCGTTTCCCGAATGTCGAGGGTTCTATCCGGGGGGAAATTGCACTCGATGATATCGATAATGCGCCCCGGACGTGGTGACATGACGACAATCTTTGTCGACAAAAAGACCGCTTCTGGGATGGAGTGAGTAACGAAGACGACAGTTTTTTCGGTTTGATGCCACAGACTTAAAAGCTGTTCGTTCAAATGATCCCGGACGATTTCATCCAACGCCCCGAACGGTTCGTCCATCAATAATAATTCAGGGTCAACACAAAGGGCCCGGGCAATCGAGGCTCGTTGTTGCATACCGCCTGATAACTGCCATGGATACTTGTTCTCGAACCCGGCAAGATTGACCAGTTCAAGATACTTTTTGGCTCGCTCGCGGCGCTCGGCCTTGTCCACCCCCATCACTTCCAATGGCAAGGTGACGTTGCGATCGATGGTTCGCCAGGGATAAAGGGCCGGGGCCTGAAACACATAACCATATGCCCGCGCCGTGCGGGCTTCGTGGGCTGAAACGCCATTGACCAGAATCGAGCCGTCCGTCGGTTGTTCCAGGTCGGCGATGACCCGAAGCAGCGTCGTCTTACCACAGCCGGAAGGGCCGATGAAGGAGACGAACTCGCCGTGATTGACCTTCAGATTAATATCGGCCAGCGCGAAAACCGGACCGTCGGCCGTTTGGAAGGTCAGATTAAGGTTTTCGGTTTCCACGACACGGCGAGGGGTGCTGGCGCCATCGCTTGCTGTTGGTTCTACCTCGGCCACGTGCCCCCCCTCCCTTGTATTTATCTGGATACGGCGCTGGGCGTTTTGTTTTTACGGGTAATTTCCATAGCCCCGTAGTAAGGCGCGTAGGTCGGCCTGTTCACATAGCGCCCTGCTCCCTTGACCGTCCTGACCTCGCCGTCTTGATAAACGACATTGCCCTGACTGACGGTGACCACGTTAATGCCTTTGACCGTCATCCCCTCAAAGATATTGAAATCGATATTCTGATGATGGGTATCCTTTGAGATGGTCCGTTCTTTTTCAGGGTCCCAGACCACCAGATCGGCATCCGCGCCAACCTCAACGGCGCCTTTGCGCGGATATATATTGAAAATCTTCGCAGCATTGGCAGAAGTAATAGCGACAAATTCATTCATCGTTATCTTGCCGGTGCCGACACCGTGGGTCCACAACACGTGCATCCGGTCTTCGACACCGCCGGTGCCGTTGGGGGTCAGGGTGAAATTATCCTTACCGGCCCGTTTCTGATCAGTGCAGAAGCAACAGTGATCCGTCGCCGTGGTTTGCAACATGCCCGATTGAATACCGCGCCACAGGGCTGCCTGATGATGTTTGGGCCTGAACGGCGGGCTCATCACATGGTGCATGGCGAAGTTTTCATCCGGGTGGGTGTAAACACTGTCGTCGATCAACAAATGACCGGCCAGCACCTCACCAAAGACCCGTTGCCCCTCGCTGCGGGCCCGGGTAATCGCCTTCAGGGCGTCAACGCAGGATGTATGAACCACATACAGCGGCACATCGAGAACCTGGGCGATCCTGATGGCGCGGTCGGCGGCTTCGCCTTCAACGGCGGGTGGCCGCGACAGGGGATGGCCTTCAGGGCCGGTGATGCCTTTTTTGATCAGTTCCTGTTGCAGGTGAAAGACCAGTTCGCCGTTTTCGGCGTGGACGGTGCAGATAGCACCCAGATCACGGGCCTGATTGAAGCTGTTCACCAGAATTTCATCATCGGCCATGATCGCACCCTTATAGGCCATGAAGTGCTTGAAGCTGTTGACTCCATGATCAGTGGTCAGGGTTTGCATGGCTTTTTTGACGGTTTCATCCCACCAGGTAATGGCGACGTGGAAACTGTAATCTGTGGCCGCTTTTTCAGCCCAGCCGCGCCAGGTGTGATAGGCCTCCATAACATCCTGTTGGGGGCCGGGAATGACAAAATCGATAATCATGGTGGTACCGCCAGCCGCACCGGCGGTGGTGCCGGTGAAAAAATCTTCCGACGCCACCGTGCCCATGAAGGGAAGTTCCATATGGGTATGGGGGTCAATGCCTCCCGGCATAACGAAACAACCACCGGCATCGACGACTTCAGCGCCGCCGGGGGTTTCCAGATCTTCGCCAACCGCGACAATTTGACCGCCATCGGTGATGACGTCGGCGCGCACTGTCTTGTCAGCCGTGACAACGGTTCCGCCTCTGATATGTAGTGCCATTTTGACCTCCCAATCTTTATTGACTCAAGAATTCACATGCCCGGCTTTATCCAGAATGGCCCGCAGCAGGACATCGCCACCGGCGGTAATCCATTCCGGTTTGGCGTCTTCGACCTCGTTGTGGCTGATGCCGTCAATGCAGGGCACAAAGACCATCGATGTCGGTGCGACCTGGGCCATATAACAGGCGTCATGGCCGGCACCAGCGACGATATCGCGGAACGAATAGCCGCAATCTTCGGCCCCCTGACGCACCGAATCGACACAACCCTTATCAAACGGTACCGGCGCATAATAGAAAATCTGCTCAAGCTCAGTTGTCAGACCGATATCATCGGCTATTTTGGCAATTCCCTCGCGAATTGCCTTGTCCATACCGGCCAGTACATCATCATTGGGATGGCGAATATCTATGGTCACAAACGTGCGCCCGGGGATGACATTTCGCGAGCTTGGAAAAACATTCAGCATACCGACGGTGGCGCAGGCGACCGGGGCATTATCCAGGCCCACCTTATTGACCAGTTCAACAACCCGTGCGGCGCCCAGCAAGGCGTCTTTGCGGATGGGCATGGGAGTTGGCCCGGCGTGGGATTCGACGCCGGTCAGGGTCAGTTCATACCAGCGCTGGCCCTGGGCATCGGTGACCACGCCAATGGTTACATCTTCATCCTCAAGGATCGGGCCCTGTTCGATATGAACTTCAAAAAAAGCGTGAACGTCGCGACCACCGACTTCATCCTCACCGGCGTAGCCGATGCGCTCAAGCTCCTCGCCCATGGTCTTGCCGTCTTCGTCGGCGCGGCTGAGACCGTATTCAAGATCATAAACACCGGCAAAAACGCCTGAGGCAACCATTGCCGGGGCGAAGCGCGAGCCCTCTTCGTTGGTCCACACAGCGGCTTCGACAGGATGTTCGGTCTCATAACCCAAATCGTTGAGGGAGCGAATAACCTCGAGCCCCGACAACACACCATAAACGCCATCAAAGCGTCCACCGGTCGGCTGGGTGTCCAGATGTGATCCTGTCATCACCGGGGGCAGGTCGTTGTTGCGACCGGGCCTACGGGCAAAAATATTGCCCATCTTGTCAACCCGTATGGTGCAGCCCGCGTCCTTGCACCACTTGACGAACAGGTCGCGGCTTTGACGATCAAGGTCGGTTAAGGCCAACCGGCAACAGCCGCCTTTTTCCGTCGCCCCGATCTTGGCCATTTCCATCAGGCTGTCCCAAAGACGTTGCCCATCAATACGCAAGTTTTTATTGTCTGACATACCCGGCTCCCTGCACGAAATAAAACTGACCATATGGTCAAAAAACAGTATAGACTCTTTTCTTTCCAATCAAATGGAATCTGGAAATTAAAAAGTGAGAGAGACCTGAATGAGCGATCAACAACAAAAAAAATCCAAACCGAGGCGTAAAAATGAAGAGGCGATTCTCGCCGCGGCCGAGGAAGTTTTCGCCGACCTGGGCTTTGCCGGGGCAACAACCGGGCTGATTGCCAAACGTGCAGGCATTCCCAAAGCCAACCTGCATTACTACTTCCCGACAAAGGAAGCGCTTTACCGTACCATCACCAGTAAAGTTTTCACCACCTGGTTTGAAGCTGCCAAGACCTTCGATGACTGTGACGACCCAACCGAGGCTCTGACACGCTACATCCGCGCCAAAATGAACATCTCGTTCAAGCATCCCCTTGGCTCCAAGGTCTGTGCCCAGGAAATAATGCAGGGAGCACCACAAATTCAGGATTTTCTTGAAAAAACCCTCAAAGATTGGACGGCCTCTCGGATCCTTGTTATCGAACGATGGATTGCTGAGGGAAAAATCAATGCGATTGACCCTCATTACCTGCTTTACATGATTTGGGGGACGACCCAGCACTACGCGGATTTTGCCCATCAAATTACCACACTCAATAATGGACGGCCCTTGTCCGACCAACAAAAGGAAGAGGCTCAACAGACAGTTATCAACATCATTTTGCGTGGAATTGGGCTTTCACCCCAATAAGGCCAATTATTAAACTTGACCAATCGGTCAAAATTTGTTCCAGTACGAAAGTGAAGAAGGGTATTAATTAATTTAATACACGAAAAAGCGATTCAAATTCGCGCGATTCAAACAGGAGGGTACGACATGCGACTTTTCAAACTTGTCTTAATGGTTCCGCTGCTGGCATTGCTGGCCTTAAGCATTCATTCTGCCGAGGCCGCCAAAATCAAGGTGGCCGGCATTTACACACAACCGATCCAGCAAAAATGGGACGCCCGTCTGCATCAGGCACTGGAGAAGGCCTCCAAGGCCGGTGAAATCGAGTATGTCTTTTCAGAAAAGGTTGCCAACACGGACTATGTCCGGGTGCTCAGGGAATATGCCGAAAGCGGCGTCAGTCTGGTTGTCGGCGAAGCCTTCGGAATTTCAAAGGAAGCCCGCCAGGTTGCCGATGATTATCCAAAAATCGCCTTCCTGATGGGCGACCCGTTCAAGCCCCACGGTTCCAATTTTTCGGTTTTTGATAACTATATTCACGAGCCCTGCTACCTGATGGGCATCATCGCCGGTTCCATGAGCAAGTCCGGTAAAATCGGCATGGTTGGTGGTTATCCCATTGGCGAAGTCAACCGCCTGTTCCATGCCTTCATGGCCGGAGCCCTTTCGGTTAACCCGAAGGCCCAGTTCAAGGTCAACTTCATTGGTTCCTGGTACGACCCGCCAAAAGCCAAGGAAGCCGCTTTTGCGCAGATTGAGACCGGCGTTGATGTGCTGTATGCAGAGCGCGCCGGTGTTGTCGATGCGGCTCGCGAAAAAGGCATCCTCGCCTTTGGCAACGTCAATGACATGAACAAGGAAGAAAACGGCAAGGACGTGGTTGTCGCATCTGCCCTGTGGCATATGGAGTCAGCCATCAACAACGCCATCGCCGAAGTTAAATCCGGCTCCTTCAAGGCAGCCGATTACAAGGAATGGACGATGATGGCCAAGGGCGGGGCCAGCCTTTCCCCGTATTATGAATTTGAAGGTAAAATCTCAGGCGACATCAAAGCCAGGGTCGCCAAATTGCAAGCCGACATCATGGCTGGCAAATTTACCGTCGAAATCAATGACGAAGAACCTAAATCGACCTTCTAAAAGCCTGTCATAAAGGGGGAAATTTAAAAACTTCCCCCTTTTAACCAGCGCACGATAGTCAGGGGTCGGGGGACGATGACGGTACTGAACATCAACGGCATAACCAAGAATTTCGGATCCTTGGTCGCCAATGACAATATCTCACTAAACCTGGATGCAGGCGAGGTGCTGGCCCTGCTTGGTGAAAACGGTGCTGGCAAAACAACCCTGATGAATATCCTGTTCGGTCACTACGTTGCCGATCAGGGGGGCATCGAAATCTTTGGCAATCCCCTGCCGGCTGGTGCCCCGGAAGCCGCCATTGAAGCGGGCGTCGGCATGGTCCATCAGCACTTTACCCTGGCCGAAAACCTAAGTGTTCTGGAGAACATCATCCTGGGCACCGAACCCTTGATGGCGTGGAAATCCGACACCGCTGCGGCGCGGGCCAAACTGGACGCACTGGCCGAAAAATACGGTATGAAGATCGAGCCCGACAAACTGGTTGTCGACTTGTCCATTGGCGAGCGCCAGCGCGTCGAAATTCTGAAGGTTCTGTACCGGGACGCTAAAATCCTGATCCTTGATGAACCAACCGCCGTGCTCACGCCGCAGGAAGTCGATCACTTGTTCGAGACTCTGCGGGTTATGGTTTCAGGCGGCCTTTCAATTATCTTTATCTCCCACAAACTGCATGAAATTCTGGCCATCAGTGACCGTGTCAACGTCCTTAGACGGGGCCGGATGGTTGGTGAAATCGCCACCAAAGATGCCGATCGCAACACCCTGGCCGAAATGATGGTCGGGCGTGAAGTGTCGCGGCCAAAAGTCGAGCATATGAAAGCCGGTCCGCCTGTCGTCGAACTGGACCAGGTGACCCTGTCAGGTGGCCGCGGCGACAAGCCCTTGCTGGACGGGGTTAACCTGACCATCCATGGTCATGAAATTATCGGCCTGGCCGGGGTCGCCGGAAATGGCCAGTCAGCCCTGGGCGACTTGCTGAGCGGATTGAGCAAACCGACATCCGGAAAGCTTCGCATCAGCGGTGACGTTGTCGAAGATTATTCGCCGCGCGCCTTCATTGGTATGGGCATGGGCCGCATCCCCGAAGATCGCCACGAGAAAGGCGTCGTCGGCGACATGACCATCTGGGAGAATTTGATCAGCGAAAATCTGCGCGAACAACCCATGTGGGATTATGGCCGCCTGATTAATTTCAAGGCCTGCCGGGAATTCGCAAACCACCTGATTGAACAGTTTGATGTGCGCTGTGATTCCATGGAAATGCCCGCCAAACAACTTTCGGGCGGCAACATGCAGAAACTGATTCTGGCGCGCACCCTGCAAAATAATCCCCGCTTTATTCTCGCCAACCAGCCGGTTCGGGGTCTGGATGAAGGGGCCATTGCCGCCGTCCATGAACGCCTTCTTGACGCCAAACGAGACGGTGCCGGTATCTTGCTGGTGTCCGAAGATCTGGATGAACTGTTCGTCCTGGCTGATAAAATCGCGGTCATTTATCACGGCCAGATCAGCGCCCCACTGCCCGTCAAGGATGTGAACGTTCGGGATATCGGCATCATGATGGCGGGCGACCTTAAACACATGCCGGGAGCATCCCCATGAGGCTGGAACCGCGCGAGCATGTCCCCATGTGGATGGTCCTGTCGGCACCCATCGCCGCCATTGCCGTGGCCATGGTGTTGGTGTCGGGCCTTGTTTTGTGGACCGGCGAGTCTGTCTGGGATGCCTATGCGGCATTGTTTAAAGGGGCATTTGGCTCACGTTTTGGATTTGCCGAAACCCTGACGCGGGCGACTCCGGTGATGTTAACGGGGCTTGCCGCGGCGGTCGCGTTCCGGGCCCGGTTCTGGAATATCGGTGCCGAAGGTCAGCTTTATTGCGGGGCATTGGCTGCGACATTTTTCGGTACCGGTCTGATCACCTTGCCACCGGTGCTGATGATCCCGTTCCTGTTTCTGATGGGCGCACTGGCCGGTGGGGCCGCCCTGGCATTGCCGGTTTATCTGAAGACCAAACTGAAAGTCGATGAAGTGGTCACCACACTGCTTTTGAACTTTATCATTCTGCTGTTCGTCAATTATCTGCTGGAAGGCCCGTTGCGCGATCCCATGTCCATGGGCTGGCCGCAGGCCGCGCCGATCATCGATGAAGGCGTATTGCCGCGTATTCTGGCCAAAAGCCGCCTGCATTTGGGGCTGATTGTCGCCATTGTGTCGGCGGTGCTGGTTTGGGTGATCATGCGCTTCACGGTCTGGGGATACGAAATTCGCGCCGTTGGCCATAATCCTTCCGCCGCCACATTCACCGGTATCAGCATTAATTTGACGGTCTTGCGTGTCGCCTTGCTAAGCGGCGGGCTGGCAGGTTTTGCCGGCGTGACGGAGGTCGCGGGCCTAAAGGGTTATCTGACCCTCGACCTGTCGCCGGGATTTGGTTACTCGGGCATCGCAGTAGCCATGCTGGCCAATTTGCACCCGCTGGGGGTTATCGCCTCTGCGATCTTCCTGGCTGGTATTTATGTCGGTGCGGATTCCATGAGCCGCGCCATCAACATCCCTAATTACATTGCTGACGTGCTGGTCGCGGTGTCCGTGCTGGCGGTTCTGGTCAGTCTTATGCTGACCCATTTCCGCATCAAGTTCCGCTAAGGCGAGGAGGTTTGAAGTGATTGATATACTGGAAGTCTTCCTTACCGCAGGGTTCTGGGCTGCGACCATCCGTATCGCCTGTCCACTTATTTTAGGCACCATTGGCGAATTGATTTGCGAGCGTGCCGGGGTCTTGAATTTGGGTATTGAGGGCATCATGACAATCGGCGCCATGGCTGGCTGGATGTGGGTCTATCAGGGCGGCGACCTGTATTCGGGCCTTCTGTTTGCGGCCTTCATCGGGGCCATGTTTGGCTGGCTGCACAGCCTGTTTACGGTCCATCTTGGCCTGTCCCAGCATGTCTCGGGCATTGGCATCACCATGCTTGCCTCTTCCTTAAGTTTCTTTGTTTTCCGGATGATGCTGCCCTCCAGCACGACGCCGCCGAAGATCGTCCCCTTCCAGCCGGTCAACATTCCCGGGCTTTCCGATCTGCCGTTCCTGGGCGAGGCGCTTTTTTCACATACCCCCTTCACCTACATGATTTTCGCCATCGTCCCCATCGTCATCTACGTGCTTTACAAGACGCCGGTCGGCCTGGCCGTGCGCATGGCCGGTGAAAACCCCATGGCCCTGGAAGCACAGGGCATTAACGTGCTGTCCATCCGCACCGGCGCCGTCGTTACCGGCAGCGCGCTGATGGCGGTCGGTGGTTCGTATCTGACCATGTCGGCCTTTGACGCCTTTTTCTTCGGCATGATCAATGGCCGCGGCTGGATTTGTGTAGCGCTGGTAATTTTTGCTTCCTGGCGACCCGGCAAGGCGCTGCTGGGCGCTTTGCTGTTCGCCGGTCTTGACGCCATGCAGGTGCGCGCCCAGCAATTTTCGGCGGGCCTTATTCCCTATCAGTTCTTCCTGATGTTACCCTATGTTTTAAGTATTGCAGCTATGGTGGTGATGGCCCGCCGGGCCAGCTATCCAAAAGCGCTGCTTACACCATTCCGGCGTGGGGAGCGGATATAGCCTATGTTTGATCTGATCGTCCGAAATGCCCGTCTGGCCACCCACGACAACCTTGTCGATATCGCCATCAAGGACGCCAAGATTGCCGATATTGGTGCGAACTTAAGCGGTGAGGCGGGTCAACAAATTGACGCCGCCGGACATCTGGTTTCACCGCCCTTTGTCGATGCCCATTTTCACATGGATGCGACCCTGACCTACGGCCAGCCACGGGTCAACGCCAGCGGCACACTTCTGGAAGGCATCGCTCTGTGGGCCGAATTGAAACCGACCCTGAGCGTTGAGGAGATCAAGGCCCGGGCCTTACGTTTTTGCCGCTGGTCCATCGCCCGGGGCACCTTGGCCATTCGCAGTCACGTCGACATTTCAGATTCCCGCCTACTCGCCGTAGAAGCTCTTCTTGAGGTTCGCAAGGAAATCAAACCCTGGCTCGATCTGCAACTGGTCGCCTTTCCCCAGGACGGTTTTCTGCGCCTGCCCACGGCCCGCGATAACCTGCTCAAGGCCCTCGATATGGGTGTCGATGTGGTTGGCGGGATTCCACATTTTGAGCGGACCATGGCCGATGGCGCCCAATCTGTTACGGAACTGTGCGAAATTGCCGCCGAACGCGGATTGCTGGTTGATATGCATTGTGACGAAAGCGATGATCCGATGTCGCGCCATATCGAAACCCTGGCCCGCGAGACCCAGCGTCTGGGCTTGAATGGTCGGGTTTCAGGTTCGCACCTGACCTCCATGCATTCCATGGACAACTATTATGTCTCCAAGCTGATGCCGTTGATGCTTGAAGCTGACATCCACGCCATCGCCAACCCGCTGATCAACATCACCCTTCAGGGTCGTCACGACAGTTATCCCAAACGCCGCGGCATGACCCGTGTCAAAGAATTGATGGAGTTCGGTATTAACGTCGCCATGGGCCACGATTGTGTAATGGATCCATGGTACAGCCTTGGCAGCCACGATATGCTGGATGTCGCCCACATGGGCTTGCATGTGGCGCAAATGACCGGGCTTAGTCAAATGAACGCCGCCTACGACGCTGTCACCAAAAATGCCGCCCGGGCCATGTGTCTTGATGGTTACGGCCTGGAAATCGGCTGCCACGGCGATATGGTCATCCTGCAATGCCACGACCCTGTTGAGGCATTGCGTTTGCGCCCTGCACGGCTTTTCGTTATCCGGCGTGGTCAGGTGATCGCCAGAACAGAAGCCTCTGAACCTGTGGTAACACTTGGCAACGGCGATGAAACCGTCTCATTTTCGCTTTAGGAGAATTTAAATCATGTCAGATAACGATGTCACCGTAGTCCACCATCCGCTGGTCCAGCACAAACTGACATTAATGCGCGACAAAACGACGCCGACGGCGCTGTTTCGCCAGTTATTGCGCGAGATCAGCCTGCTGCTCGCCTATGAAGTCTGTCGCGATCTGGAAATCAAGATGGTCGATACGGAGACGCCGCTTGAAACCTTCCCCTCACCGAAACTGGGCGGCAAAAAATTGTGCCTGATTTCCATTCTCAGGGCCGGCAATGGTTTGCTCGATGGCATTCTTGATTTGATCCCCTCTGCCCGCGTCGGTCATGTCGGGCTCTACCGTGACCCAGACACCCTTAAGCCCGTTGAGTACTATATGAAGATGCCCCACAGCCTGAACGAACGCTTGTGCATCGTTGTCGACCCCATGCTGGCGACCGGCAATTCGGCGGCCGCGGCGGTTCAGAAGGTCAAGGACGCGGGCGCCAAGAAGGTCAAATTCGTCTGTTTGTTGGCCGCCCCAGAAGGTATTAACAGCTTTCAGAAAGCCCACCCGGATGTGCCGATTGTGACAGCCGCCATTGACCGGGAACTCAATGATCACGGCTACATCATGCCCGGCCTGGGCGACGCTGGTGATCGCATGTACGGCACCAAGTAAGCCCATGGGATCTTTAACTTCGCTTGGAACATTTGCCCTGCTGGCTTTTATGTGCGGCGTCGTGCTGGTCACCCAACCGGGCTTCAACAGCACCTTATCGGCAAATATCGGCGGCCCGCTTAATGCGGCGACTGTTTCACTGTGCGTCAGCGCCGTTGTTGTTTCGCTTTTGCGGCTATTTGTAGCGCCTGAGTTTTCCTTTACAGCGGCCCTCGAAAAAACCCCTTACTGGGGTTGGCTGGGAGGTTTTCTGGGTGTCTTTTTTGTCGCCGCATCCATGTATGTGGCTCCTCGCCTTGGCGCTACTTCATTGATATCACTTGTTTTATGCGGTCAGATTATTGCCGCCCTGATCTACGATAAATTCGGCCTGTTTGGATATGGCGAACAACCGATCACCCAACTTCGGCTGCTGGGCGTCGCCCTGATCGTCGTTGGAACCGGACTTGTTCTGGTCAAACACTAGGTTTCTATTAAATCCGCACACATAAAAGACTTGACCGTTTGGTCAAGTTTATGTTTGATAGAGATCATCAGATAAAAATCGTCTTTGGGAGGGCAGATTATGGCTAACGCTTCAGCCGCGACGGGAATTTCAACAGGCCGCTTGCAAGCGCAAGAGTACGACAGCAATTTCAATGATCTGCATGATCCCCTTAACAATCATCAGGCAAGTATCGAGGCTTCGCGGTGTTATTTCTGTTTTGATGCGCCGTGCATGACCGCCTGCCCGACCAGCATCGACATCCCGCTTTTCATCCGCCAGATCACCACCGGCAATACCGGTGGCGCGGCCCGCACCATTTTCAACCAGAACATCATGGGCGGTATGTGCGCCCGTGTTTGCCCGACCGAAACCCTTTGTGAAGAAGCCTGCGTTCGAGCGACCGCCGAAGACAAACCCGTCAAAATCGGCCACCTGCAACGCTATGCCACAGACGCTTACATGGAAACCGGGGACCACCCCTTCAAGCGGGCGGCCCAGACAGGCAAAAAAATTGCTGTCGTCGGCGGTGGTCCCGCCGGCATGTCCTGCGCCCACAGGCTGGCATCCTTGGGCCACGCGGTCACTGTGTTTGAAGGCCGGGGCAAAACAGGCGGTCTTAACGAATTTGGCATTGCTTCCTACAAATCAACCAACAACTTCGCCGCCAGGGAAATTCAGTTCATCCTTTCCATTGGCGGCATCGAGGTCAAAACCGGCTCGATGCTGGGCAGCGGCCTTGACCTGAATGATCTGCGTGACGAATTCGACGCCGTGTTTCTGGGTTTAGGTCTGGGCGGCAGCAACGATCTGCGGCTTGACGGCGAAGACCTGGACGGAGTCATCAATGCCATCGATTACATAGCCGACCTACGCCAGGCCATCGATTTAGGCAAACTGCCCGTCGGTCGCAATATCGTCGTCATTGGTGGCGGAATGACCGCCGTGGATATCGCCGTGCAAACAAAGTTGCTGGGCGCCCAGGATGTGACCATCGTTTACAGGCGCGGCCAGGAACAGATGAAAGCCAGCCGGTATGAGCAGGAGCTGGCGCAAACCCGGGGCGTCAAAATCATTCACTGGGCCAAACCGTCTGAACTGGTCGCCGATGGCGACTCTGTCAAGGCGATCAGCTTTGAAGGCACTGAGTTGGACGGGCAGGGCAAACTGAACGGCACTGGTGAAACCTTTGAACTGGCTGCCGACATGGTCTTCAAAGCCATCGGCCAGATGTTCCTGAGCGATGCTTTCACAGGCAATGACGGGCCGAAACTGGAAAACGGGCGCATTTCAGTTGATGAGACAAGAAAAACATCCCTGCCCGATGTCTGGGCCGGTGGTGACTGCATTGATGGTGGCGATGATCTGACCGTCGCTGCGGTTGAAGACGGAAAAGTCGCCGCCATGTCCATCGATAAGTATTTGGGAGAGAAATAAAATGGCTGATCTAAGAAACAACTTCCTTGGCATTAAATCTCCCAACCCGTTCTGGCTTGCCTCGGCGCCACCGACAGACCGCGAAACCAACGTGGTGCGTGCTTTTAAGGCAGGTTGGGGCGGTGTTGTCTGGAAAACCCTTGGCGAAGAACCTCATGTGGTCAATGTCAACGGCCCGCGCTACGGAGCCCTTCATGGTGCTGATCGGCAGGTCATCGGCTTTAACAATATCGAGCTGATTTCCGACCGCCCGCTGGATGTCAATTTACAGGAAATCAAAAAGGTCAAACGCGAGTGGCCGGACAGGGCGCTGGTTGTTTCCCTTATGGTGCCGGTTACCGAAGCATCCTGGAAAGCCATTGTGCCGCTGGTTGAGGAAACCGAAGCGGATGGCATCGAACTTAATTTCGGCTGCCCGCACGGCATGTCCGAACGCGGCATGGGTGCGGCCATCGGCCAGGACCCTGAATACATTGAAAACATTGCCCGCTGGTGCAAGCAATCCACATCCATGCCGGTTATCGTCAAGCTGACGCCCAATATCACCGATATCCGCAACCCGGCTAAAGCGGCGCAAAAGGGTGGCGCCGACGCTGTCTCGCTGATCAACACCATCAATTCCATCATCGGCATTGATCTGGATGATATGGCCCCCAACCCCAGCACCGATGGCCAAGGTTCACACGGTGGCTATTGCGGCCCCGCCGTCAAGCCCATCGCCCTGAATATGGTTGCCGAAATTGCCCGTGATGCCGAAACCGCCAATTTGCCGATTTCCGCAATCGGTGGCATTTCCACATGGCGAGATGCGGCGGAATTTATCACCCTGGGTGCCGGCAATGTTCAGGTTTGCACCGCCGCCATGACCCATGGCTTCAAAATCGTCGAGGAAATGATCGATGGCCTGAACACCTGGATGGACAGCAAAGGCTATTCCAGTATTGATGATTTCAGGGGTGCGGCGGTTAAGAACGTCGTCGACTGGAAATATCTGAACATGAACTACGTGGTCAAGGCGCGTATTGATCAGGATAAGTGCATCCAGTGTGGTCGCTGCCACATTGTTTGTGAGGACACATCCCATCAGGCCATCTCGATTGAAAAAGACGGGATCCGTTATTTCGATGTCAAGGATGAGGAATGCGTTGGTTGCAACCTGTGCGCCAGTATTTGCCCCGTCGAAGGTTGTATCGACATGGTACAGATGACCGAAGGGGACGACCCCCGCACCGGCAAGCCGATTGTCATGGAGTACGCCAACTGGACAACCCATCCCAACAATCCCAGCGCCGGCGAAAGTTAGATTTCCAGCTTCTTGTCCTGATACATGGCCTGATCGGCGATGTTGATCAGTTCTTCAATATCCGCTGAATCCTGCGGGTAGCGACTAACGCCGATGCTGACGCTGACATCGTGATCCTTGCCATCGACGGTAAAGGGTTTATGGAAAACGCCTTGTAGTTTTTCGACCACCATATCCACCTCTGCCTCGGATTTAAAATCTTCCAGGATGGCGATAAATTCGTCGCCGCCGACACGGGCAACGGTATCAACACTGCGGATCGTGCGGGTCAGTCTTTCGGCAATGGCTTTCAGTACCTTGTCTCCAACCACATGGCCAAAACTGTCATTAACCGGCTTGAATTTATTGAGATCCATAAAGATCAGGGCAATCATGGTTTTGTGGCGACTCGCCCGGGCAATGGCTTCATCCAGACAGGTTTTGAACAACGTCCTGTTGGGCAGGCCGGTCAACACATCAAAATGGGCAAGCTGACGGATACGGTCGATTTCTCTGCGGTTTTCGGTAATGTCCCTGACCGTGCCGGTAAACTTTATCGCCTCGCCATCTTCACCGAAAAGCACATCACCGGTTTCGCGAAGCCACCTTATGGTGCCATTGGGCCAGATCACCCTGTACTCAATGTCCTGCGTATCTCGGCGCTTGATACATCTCTCTTCAGCTTCCTTGACCCGCTGCCTGTCTTCGGGATGAACGGCTTTGCCAAAAAGCTCATAGGACGGCGTAACCTCGCCCGGCTTATAGCCGAACATCGCGTATACCTCATCAGACCAATGCAAGGTTTCAGCCTCAAAAGATAAATCCCAGGTTCCGATATTGGAAAACGCCTGGCTTCTGCGATAACGCTCCAGTTCCTCCAACTCAGGCTTTTTACCATGCCAGCGCATCCAGCCGACGCACAACACAGCGCCGCAGACGAACCCAATCATGACAAGAAAAAGTTAAACATCATTGCGTCGATTATCTTATTTGTTCGTTTTGGTGGTTAATAAAAAATTGGCAAACTCCGCGAAGCCGGTGCCGCCTGATCCTTGGGTTACCCATGCCGGTTCGGTGCTTAATTGCCCTTCAAATTCCATAACGTTGGCAACACCGACCGACAGTGGAAAGAAGGCAAACATCGGTTGATCGTTGGGGGAATCGCCAACAAAAGCAATGCTCTGGGCTTCTTTGTCTATATCAATTTGAAAAATTTCAGCCAGGGCGGTTCGGGTCATCGCCAGTTTGTCGTAATTTCCAAACCAGCCATTGACATGGATCGAACTGACCTTGGCGATCGCGCCTTCCTCTTCAAAAATAGCGACGATGCGGGCAATATCTTCGGGCCCAAGGGCGTCAACATCTTCACAAAAATCGACCGCCAGATCGGCCTCGCGGTATGCCTGATCGGCTGAAATCGCCGCCCCGGGCACCTCCCTTAATATGCGCCCGCCAATCTGTTGCAGCTTGATTTGATCCTGCTGACGTTCGGCGTCACTGCGCCAGTAGCGGCGAACCATCTTGCGGGCGGCATCGTCATAATGAAAATAAAAAGCGCCGTTTTCGCCGACCACACCGTCAACCGGCCACATGCGGGCAATATGATCGCACCACCCGGCCGGGCGACCGGTAATCGGCATGACAATAAACCCCTGCCTGCGAAGGGCTTCCATGGCCCCGTATGCATCCGCCCCCAGACGGCCTTGCCAGGTCAGGGTATCGTCAATATCGCACAGCACGACCTTGATGGCCTTTAGGACATCCGGCGTACACTCTTTCAAAGGCTGCATAGAGTCTTTTCCCGCGACTGGTTATGAATGAGAGAATACTAACGAAGATCGGCGCTTGCCTCAAAGACTGAGTAAGGCATAGGCAGCAATCACGGTCGCAGCACTGGCCAGACCATAACAGACAATACTCACCAGACCATCTTCACGGACGCCGAAGTCATGGGCGGTGATGCGCAACCTGTGGGCGGCGTGCCAGGCAGGCAGGAAGATGGTCAGGAAGACGACCCCTTTTGCGATGGGATTTTCGATCAGACCCGACAGGCGCTCGTAGGATAGGGCCTCTGGCGGCAAAAAGCCGAAGGACAGCGCCAACCCGGTGATAACAATCATCACCGGCGTGACGAAGGCGGCAAAAGTGCCACCAGCGGCGAACAGCGACCAGACGATGGGTTTATTGGAACGGGCCATGGTTACACCCCCGCCAGGAAAAGAAGCAGCGCCGAAACCACGATCCAGCCGGCGTAGTGGGCACCGATAATGACGCTTCCGGGAACCTGGGTATCGCCAAATTGCAACGGCATCGCCTTGGGCGTGACGTTGAACCAGGTCGTCGTGTGGTAAAGAGCAAATGCCAGGGCGAGCAGATGGAAGACGATACTGACGGGTGTTTGAATGGCTTCAAGGAAACCGGCCCAGGCTTCAGCGCCTTCCGACAGGCGCAGCAATCCAACAACAACGACCCCGGTGTAAGCACCGATCAGCACACAGCTGACTTCACGCGCCATGTAGCGAATATAGCGCGGCTGGGCGAGCCACCATGAGGTGGAGGAAATCGTGCGGATATATGGATTGCGGCTCATTTATCCCTCCCCGGCGTGATCAGGTCCTGAAAATAGTCGAGCGTACTGGCGATCTTGGTCTGCTGGATGGCCCCGGCAGGGTCAACGTGTTCCGGGCAAACTTCCGAGCAGGCCCCAACAAAACTGCACTCCCAAATGCCTTCGTTGCTGGCGACAACATCGGCGCGGACTGAACGTCCGACATCACGGGAATCCAGATTATACCGATGCGCCAGCGCCAGCGCCGCCGGTCCGACAAACCCCTCGTTATGTGCGTACTGTGGACACGCGGAGTAACACAGCGTGCAGTTGATACATAAGGTGTACTGCTTGAACTTTTTAAGCTGGGCCGGGGATTGCAGGTACGAACCATCCTCGAGCGCTTTTTGCTCTACCGGAACAAGGTAGGGCTTGACGCTGCCCAGCTTGTTCATGAAATCATCCATGACAACGACCAGATCACGCTCAATGGGGAAATTTGCCAAAGGCTCGACCCGGATTTTGTCGGGCAGGTCGCGGATAAACGACTTGCACGACAAAGTCGGCTCGCCATTGATCATCATGCCGCAGCTGCCGCAAACGGCCATGTGACAGGACCAGCGGTGACTTAAGGTTCGATCCAGTTCGTCCTTGACGTAGTTGACGGCGTCGAGCACGACCCAGTCTTCCGGACAGGGCACCTGATATGTCTGGAAATGAGGTTCGCTGTCCTTATCCGGATCATAGCGCAGGATTTCAAGCTCGATTAACCGTTCGCTCATTTCTGTTTGCCCCCGTAAACCCGTTCGCCGGGTTGCGAACGTGTGATGATGACATCGCGGTAATCGATGCGCGGGTCGGCGCTGACATCGTAGTAGGCAAGAGAATGCTTGAGGAAGTTGTCATCGTCACGCTGTTCAAAATCGAGGCGCTGGTGAGAACCGCGCGACTCTTTACGTTCGAGAGCGGAGACGGCGATGGCCCCGGCGACGTCAATCATCGCACCCAGTTCCAGCGCCTGGATCAGGTCCGTATTGTAGACGTTGCTTTTGTCTTCCAGTTCAATGTTTGCAAAACGGTGACGGATGCCGACAAGCGTGGAACACGTTTGGCTCAGGGATTCTTCGGTCCGGTAGATGCCGGCCCCGGCTTCCATGGTTGTGTTCATTTCCCGGCGCAGGCCCGAAACGCTCTCGCCGCCGCCAGCGCTTTGATACAACCGGGTTACCCTGTCTTGAGCGCTTTGTGCCTGCTGACGGATGTCCGCTTCATCAACGTGGGATGTTTCCGCTGCCGCCAGTTTAGCGGCTGCCAGTCCGGCCCGTTTGCCAAAGACCAGAAGTTCGGTCAGTGAATTGGAACCCAGACGGTTAGCGCCGTTGATGCTGACACAGGCGCATTCACCGGCAACGAACAAACCCGTCAGGCTGGTCTTGGCATCAATGTCGCTGTCAATGCCGCCCATCGTGTAATGGACAACCGGACGCACCGGGATGGGTTCATGGACAGGATCAACGCCGACATAACTGATCGCCAAATCACGAACCAGAGGCAGCCGTTCGTCGATTTTCTTTTCGCCCAGATGGCGAATATCCAGATGGACAACGTCACCATGTGGCCCGCTAATGGTTCGCCCCTTTTGCTGCTCATGCCAGAACGCCTGACTTAAGCGATCACGGGGACCAAGCTCCATAGCCTTCTTGCGCGGCCATGGATCGGGCGGGCCCAGATTGTAATCCTGCAAATAACGATAACCATCCTTGTTGACCAGAATACCGCCTTCCCCGCGAGAGCCCTCGGTAATCAGAATGCCGGTGCCGGGAAGTCCTGTCGGATGATACTGGACGAACTCCATATCCTTCAAAGCGACCCCGGCCCGGTAAGCCATGGCCATGCCGTCGCCGGTTTTAATGGCGCCATTTGTTGTAAACGGGAATATCCGCCCGGCCCCACCGGTGGCGATAATCACCGCCTTAGCCCTGAACAGCCGCAATTGCCCGCTGCGCATTTCAATGGCAGCGACACCACGGGCATGGCCATCCACGACCAGAAGGTCAGTCGAATAAAATTCATCATATCGTTCGATAGAGGGGTATTTAAGCGAGGTCTGGAAAAGCGTGTGGAGCATGTGAAAGCCGGTCTTATCAGCCGCGTACCAGGTTCGCTCGACCTTCATGCCGCCAAACGGGCGCACCGAAACGCTGCCGTCCGCCTCGCGACTCCAGGGACAACCCCAATGTTCCAATTGGGTAAGTTCCCTGGGCGCTTCCTTGACGAACAAATCGACCGCGTCCTGGTCGCACAGCCAATCGCCACCGGCCACCGTGTCGTTGAAATGATTTTCAAAACTGTCTTCATCCTTGGCGACCCCGGCAGCACCGCCTTCAGCTGCGACAGTATGACTGCGCATGGGATAGACCTTGGACAACAAGGCAATTTTAACATCAGGACTGGTTTCGGCGATGGCAATGGCAGCCCGAAGCCCGGCGCCACCCGCACCGATAATAACAACATCTGTCGTTATCATTTCCATAACAACTGCTCCGGACAATTAGATACATGAACGCCCTAACCGTAGGGTAGGGGTCAAAATAATGAAATGATGTGCATCAAATTAAAAAATAAATATCGGGCGAAGGATTCTTCAGCTTGCCCTAACGACGCGATCAGGCGGCAATATTACAGTCACTGTTGTGCCTTCATCCTTTTCGCTTTTTATGGAGAACGTGCCGCCGTGCAAATCGACCAGTGAATTGGTCAATGGCAATCCAAGTCCCGTCCCTTCTTCTTTACGGTTAAGACCACCGTCAACCTGACCGAATTCACGCATCGCCGTCTGCAAACCCTTGTCATCCATGCCAATCCCGGTGTCTTTGACCGACATCATCATGCCGCCATCATTGTTGATACGGGCGCTCAGGGTGACGCTTCCGCCGGGCTTGGTAAACTTGACGCCATTACTCAACAGATTCAGCAGGATTTGCTTCATGCGGCGTTCGTCGACGAAAACGTTGGGAAACTCCGAATCGATATCTGTAATCAGGGAAACCTTGCCGCTGTTTGCCCTTGGGGTGATCAGGCGTACGGTTGATTTGGCCAGATGTATGAAGGAAATCTCTTCTTCCTGAAGGTGAACTTTTCCGGCCTCAATGGCCGACATGTCGAGGATATCGTTGATCAAATTGAGTAAATGATTGCCCGATTCATTAATATCACCCGCATATTCCATGTACTTGTCATTTTCCAGCGGACCGAAGAGCTGCCCCAGAATGGCTTGCGAAAAGCCAATGATCGCATTGAGCGGGGTACGCAGCTCGTGGCTCATATTGGCTAACAGTTCGGTCTTGGCCCGGTTGGCCAGTTCGGCACGCCGGGTTGCTTTTAGCAGGTTGTATTCGGCCTCTTTCCTTACGGAAATATCTTCGTGGGTTGCGACAAAATGCGTGATCTCGCCGTCTTCGCTCTTGATGGGCGAAATATTGGCGTTGGCCCAAAACAAAGTGCCGTCCTTGCGCGTATCCTGAATTTCGCCACGCCAGGTTTCGCCGTTGGTAATGGTTTCCCAGATTTCCTTGTGGACATACGGGGCCGTTTCAGCGGATTTCAAAATACGCGGGTTTTGGCCAACGGCTTCGTCTGTCTCAAAAAGGGTCATCTTGGTGAAGATGTCGTTGACGTATTGGATATTTCCCTGATTGTCGGTGATAAACACCATGCTGGGGTTTTGTTGAATGGCCGATGACAGAACACGCAATTGATCATTTGCTTTTTTGATACGATCCTCGGCTTCAATTTGCTGGGTGATGTTGGTCCCGATGCCCCGGTAACCAATAAACACACCCTTTTCGTCAAAAGCCGGTTTTCCACTGATGCGAATGTGTGTTATCCCGCCTTCATTGTTCTTCATTTGGTAACAGAAATCCCGGAATGGCCGCTGATTTTGCAAATCATCCATGTGCTGGATGCGGATTTCATCATCATCGTCGGAAAAAAATTCGTTGCGATGGCGACCGATAACGGAATCCAGATCAAGTGCGCCATGAGTCTTGGCGGTATGAGAAATATAGGTGAAGCGAAGCTCCGCATCCATTTCCCACATCCAGTCTGATCCGGCTTCTGCAATGTCGCGCAGTCTATCTTCGCTTTCTGCGAGTTGTTTTTCCGTGCGTTTATGCTCTTCAATTCTATCGCTCAGTTTTTGGGTGCGATCCAGTACCCGGCTTTCCAATTCATCGTTCAGATCACGAACTTCGGTAAAACTGTCATAGAGTTTTTTTTGCATGTTGTTAAAGGCATCGACGAGTTCATCAATTTCATCGTGCTGATTAAGCAATGCCCCGCGCTCGACAGTCACAGGATCGGGCTTTATAGAAAAATCGAAGCCACGGGTAGCATTGGCGATGACGTCCAGATGACGGGTCAGCAACCAATAGACAAGGCTATACATGAAGACCGCGACCAGAAATGTCTTGATGGCGTTTGAAACGAGGATCAGCCAAACCCTGTCGAAAACACGACCGTAAACTTCACTGAGGCCCGCCGTGACTTCCAGGACACCTATGTCATGAACGGCGCCACGAAATTTATAACTCAGGGGATATTCTCTTATAATCACGTTTTCATCATTGACGATGCCTTGGGCGGCCAGGACAACGCCATTTTCATCGCGGATTTCCGAATGAATGAAATTGGGAAATTCAATAATCCCGCCGATGAGCAAGTCCAGCCTTCCGGTGTCGGCCTCCCAGACATTTTCGGAGACCGAATTAATGTAACTTTTTTCCACCTGATCGAAACGCATCTCGATGGCGCTGATATCACGGCCATATTCCGTATAAAGCTGTATGGCCGTCGTCACGATTGTGATCAGCGAGGAAAACACGACCATAGCCGCGATGATCTTCCAGGCGATTTTGTTTGGGTGGGAAAGATTCAACATGATGTTGTCGGGCGACTAACGACCTGCCTCGCTTAAAGGGGTCAATATTTCGTCAAATATTTTTCGGTATGTTCCATCGGCCTTCATATCCTTCAGCGCCTGGGCCAATTTAGGCACCAGGTGGGCATGTTCCTTGTGCATGTACATGTACATGTCGACACTGGCCAGGGGCGGCTCATGGACTTTCACCTTAACGCCGGTGCTGGCGGCCCGTGAAAAACCCTGCCAGCGTTCATAAAGCACAACATCGAGCCGTTTTTTGTCCAGCATGGTGAACATCTGCGAGGGTTCCTTGAGCGTGGTGCTTTCCTGCTCTGCAACCAGATTGCGCTCGAAAATCTGCCAACCGTTGATATAGCCGACAACGTAAGGAAGCAGGCTGTCCCAGCTGTCTGTTGTTAAATCGAGACCACGGGAATAGGCGACAAAATCATTCTCGATCAGGCGTTCGGGAATGCGCACCAGATTGGGAAATTTTTTTTCCAGTCCGGCAATTCGCATGGCGACACCATGATCGACATTATTATTGGCGTTAAGCAGGGCGCGCGCCGACGCTTCATAGATTTCAACCTTGCCTTTAAGGCCGATGCGACGAAAAACCTCGGCAACGACCCTGTCCTGAAAGCCATCGCGGGCACTGGTGGCGTAGGGGGGGCCGGTGCTGGTATTTAAGATATAAACTTGCTCATCAGCGTGCGCACCGGGAATGTTCGCAACGATGAAAACAAACAGAGAAAACGCCAAAAAATTTCGATTAAACAAGTAAATTCTCCAGCTGCAAGGCGATATCCCCCTGATATCTCCGGTGCCAGATGTGACAGTATACACACAACACAGGTTGGAGAATACCGATCTGAATTTACGTAATTCTGGCCCCAGGACACCTTTATATTACAATAGATTTATATTAACGGGGTTCTTCAATCAACCGGGTAGCAAATTATTAACCAATTTTCCCGATACTTTCTGCCCTGACCAACACGCATGGGGAAATTATTGGCGTGATTGGCAACGGAAACGTTAATCAGCGAGAAAGGGCCTCGCATGAGCGACGAAAGCGGAAACCAAAACGCAGCAGAAACGCCAAGTCACGGTGACGAACGTCGCAAGGGCGGTCGTCGCCATGATGACCGGCGTCAAGGTGATCGCCGTCAGGCGACAGATCCGGCTGACGAAATTGCCCGTAAACTCGAAGCCAGCAAACAGAAACAATTTGAGGAAAAGCGCCGGGTTGAAGGCGCCCAGGCCGAACGTCGCAACCAGGACCGCAGGCGCGTTTCCGAACGCCGCAAACAAATCCTCAGCGAGGAAGAAGATAACCTGGCCAAAGAGAAGGAAGAGGCCGAAGCCAGGAGGCTGAAAAAGCGAAATAAAAAGGCCAAAAGGCGGGTCACCGATCGCAAAGCCAGGAAAAAGCGCCGCCGCGCCACCATCAAAAAAATCATCGGCTGGATTGTCCCCATGATCTACCTGACCCTGCTCTTCGGGATCATTTACGGCGTCGTCGTCTACTGGCCCCAATTCGCCAAAATGCTCAAGTAAGGCAGCAAGGGCATCGACGCAATCCGCGTAGCCCATGAAAACCGGGTTTTGAAATTAAAAAATCCTCAATTTTCCTAAGAAAATCAAGGGCTGAAAATGGTAGCCGAGGAGGGATTTGTTCAAGATCCTACAAACGCTCTAATACGAAGGGAAGTGTAGAAAATGCCTGCTTTTAGGGGTAAAGCGGACGTTTTTTCGAACAGGTGTTTAGGTCTGCTCCTGACCCAAAGCGGGCATTCAACGGACCATCCTTTTAACCAATGGTTTTACGGTCAGACCCTGGACGATTATCGAAAACAGGACGACGCCATAAGTGATGCTCAGAATGGCGGGCTTGTATTCAATGTCCGGCAGGGACAAGGCAAGGGCAACCGCGATGCCGCCGCGCAGTCCCCCCCATATCAACACCGGCACGGCGCCCTTGGTGAAAGTTTTCCAGCGCGAGAGGATTGCGATAGGGATGGTGACACTGAGCGCCCGGGCAAAGAGCGTCACGGGGATGGCCAGGAGGGCAACATCCAAAAGGTCGATGCTTTCGGCGACGACCAGCACTTCCAGGCCGATAAGCAGAAACAGGACTGAATTAAGGATCTCGTCGATCAGCGTCCAGAACGTCAGCACATAGTCACGGGTTTGCTCGCTCATGGCGTATTTAACGCCCCGGTTGCCGATAAACAGGCCAGCGATCACCATGGCAATCGGTCCGCTCATATGCAGATAGAGGGCTAACGCATAAGTGACCATCACCAGCGCCAGCGTGATTAGAACTTCGAGGCTCGGATCATCGATCCCGTACATGGCGCGGTAACCGATGTATCCAGCGGCCAAGCCCAGGACCGCGCCGCCAACCGCTTCGGTAAAGAACAGTTCGATGATTTCGATCGCTCCCATGTCGCCGCCCTGTTCGCCACCGGCAAGAGCGATCGCCACGACGACCGTAAAGACGACTACGCCGATCCCATCATTGAACAGCGATTCACCGGCCATCTTAGCCTGTAGGGTGTCGGGGACCTCGACGGTTTTGAAAAGACTGAGAACCGCGACCGGATCGGTGGGGCTGATCAACGCGCCGAATACCAACGCCCAGATAAAGGGGAACTCAATCTCAAACAATCCCAACAGGAACCACATCACCGTCCCAACCACGAAGGTCGAAATCAAAGTGCCAAGACACGCCATTACGCCGATTGTTAAACGCCGGGTCTTGATGGCGGAGAAATCGGCATGCAAGGCACCGGCAAACAACAGGAAGCTCAGCATCCCGTGCATCAGGGTTTCATTGAAATCGATTTGACGAAGTACGCCGGTGACCTTCTGAGCAATGTGAACGGAGGGTTGGATCAGATCAAATCCGATAATCGACAGCGAAGCAGCAAGCGCGATCACCACCAGCCCGATCGTGTGTGGCAGGCGCAAAAACCGGTGATTGATATAGCCGAACAAGGCAGAAAGCCCCACAAGGATCGCACTAATGCTGAATATGCTCATCGTTCCCTTTTTCTCATTCTTTAACGAACTTCGTCGGCAACACCCCCTGATCCTACAACATTTCAGGAAGGGTATCGGAATGTTCGCTTTTAGGCGGTAGAGCGGACGTCATTTCAAGTGGGTGATTAGGTCCGGAAATGACCCAAAACGGACACTGTTGATTAATGTCGCTCATGACTGTGTCACCACCTCCGTTTCCAACTATCATGCCGTCAAATGATCGGTGGCGTTGAAATAGGGTAAGCTGTCATGTGAAGAGCAGCCAAGCATGGCGAGCCTTTCAGCAATTTTGATAGCCTTTTGGTATTTGCGTTCATTTTCAGCAGGCGTGTGGGTTTGGAATGCAATGCCGCAAAGTGAAATTCCATAATGGGCATGTACGGTTCTAATTTGATTGCCGGCGAGCATGCCATCTGCGATGAGCGAGAGTTCAAAATCTTCCTGTTTTTTAATCCAGAATTTATTTTTCACCATATAGGTACGGATATGCGTTTCTGCTGCCAAGGCCGCGTCCCAATAATCGGATTCTGATTTTGTCTCATCGCCCGAAACCTCTGCGAAAGCCATACAAAAAACGAGAAATATCTTTTCTTTATCGGTTGCTGATTTCCATGCCGTCCCGCCGAGGCTTTCCCAAATAGACAGGTTCATCTCGCCATAAACTTTTGGCGCCCGCTCAAAGAACAGCCGGTGCAAGCCGCCTTCGTTCAGCGAACTTGCGAGTTTCTGCTCCTTGTAGATATCGGTTGCCGCATAAGTGCCACAGACAGGACAGGTGTCATCTTCATAGGCATTTTTCTTGTAAATGTGAGAGCAGCGCGTTTTATTCGCCAATTCATTTTTACACAGCAAATAAGTATCGGAGACTTCTTCACCGTCTTGCTGTCGACCGATCCAATTAAACCGGTTCATGTACTTCATATGAGAACGTCGTGTGCTCCAAAGGCTCCATTCTAATTTTTCCACTGGACCAAATGTGCTCCAGTTTGAGCTAACATCGATGACAATGCATTTGTCCTTGCCCGGTGCCGAACGCAATCCACGTCCCACTGACTGGCCCCACAGCACCTTCGACAAGGTAGGGCGAAGATGGACGATGATGTTGCAATAGGGATTATCCCAGCCCTCCGCGAGCACTCCCACCGATACCATGGCCTCAATGTCGCCGCGTTCGTGGCGGGCCAAAAGCTTCATTCGCTCCTTGATCGACGTCCCGGCGGTGATGATCGTGGCCTTGATGCCGAATTGCTGTATTTTGTGCAATGTTACTTCCGCAACACTGATATCGGCGCAGAACCAGGCCGAGATGGGTTTCCCTGAAACCTTTAATCGCTCTTCGTTATAACTCCATGTCGCATAGTCGATCATCGATGATTTGATGATTGCAGGAGCCAGTTTAGTGACCGGAAAATCACCCGAACTGATATCAATGCTATCCAGGTCCAGGTCATGCACAAAATGGGGCCGGTAGACCGGGTGCACCAGAACACCCTCTTCAATTAAGTCCTCAATATTTGCACAATCGATAATGGTATCGAAGGCAAGATTAAGCTGGTCACGCTGATCGTTTGTTATTCGTTCAGGCGAAGCTGTCAGCCCTATAAAGTGAGCCTCGGCTTTACCGTTCTCGTTGAAATTATCAATGATCCGTTTGTAGGCTGTTCCATTGGGCGATACACGGTGCGCCTCGTCGACAATGATGAGATCGGCCTTCGATATAGCGTCCGCTAACATCTCCTTGGCGCGCATATTTGTCGAGAGCAAAATATCGTAACCCTCAAAAGCATGCCCCGTGTCGGAAGTTGCTAACTTGCGAACAGTGTGTTTCTTGCTGAGAGCCTTTTCGAGTTGTTCCAACAGCACAAGTCGGTGGCAGAGAACGACAATCTTCTTGTCCTTATAGAACCGCTCCACAATCTCGCTCGCGAGCACGGTCTTGCCTGCGCCAGTTGGCGCTTTCAGGATAAATCTGCGGTATTGACTAATAATCGACGGGAATTTATCGATGATTTTTTGTTGCCAGTTCCTGAGATGCATTGAAAGCCCAAAATAATGAATGGATGAACGCGTCCCCTGAAAGGGGGGTGCCAGGGAAAATTAGCGTGAGTTGGGAACGATCCTTACGTCGCCTCTATTGAGGCAAAACACAATCGGACACCTTATACTTAATTATACCTCAGATTCACAACGTATTTTCGAAACCGCCATTTTCTCACAGATATCAATGTCCGCTTTGAGGGCGTTAGCAGACATTGAGGCTTAAACCTTTCATGCCCCCGTTATTTCTGATTAAACCTGTTGCTAAGTCGCAGGTATTCGTTATCGAAGAACGGACAATCATAAGGGTTTGTCTAGAAACCGTTACACCGGGGTGCTCCACATGCAACAGAGGCGGCTTAATAGCCGCCTCGTGAACCCGTTGAAATCCAGGCATTATGGAATTTGGTAGCGGAGGAGGGACTCGAACCCCCGACACGCGGATTATGATTCCGCTGCTCTAACCAGCTGAGCTACTCCGCCATTATGTCCTGCCGCCCTTATCGGGGGCGGCGGAGAGAGGGATATAGGGCGAAAGACAGAGGGGTGTCAAGCGGACTGACGGCCCCTAAGCAGCCGTCGCTTTTACAGGGTTCCCGTTTCCACCGGAATCAGCGGCTGGGCGGCGGGAGCCGGTTGCAGGGGCGGGCTGGCCGATGCCAGGGGTTCGATGGTCAAATCAACAGCCACAGGAACACTTGCCGGAACCGGGGCCGGAACAACAGCAACCGCCACCGGTTTATTGACCAGTTCAGGCTTGCCAAAGATCGAGCGCATCAGGCCATCCATGAAGGAAACGTCTGCGCTTTCAGGCGGGCTCGCAGCCAGTGTCGCTTGCGCCGCTTCAGCTTTGAGACCTGTGTCCTTCGCCGGTGCTGCCTGGGGAACGGGCTCCGGGTCCTTGACCCAGTAATCAATCATTTTGGGTGCCTTGGGCGCAGCGTAATCAGGCGCGTCCGGGGCGTCATAGGTTCTGGGCGCGGGGCCGTAGAAATTAACCAGGCGGCGGGAATCGCTGTACTTTGGTTCCTTGTAGCACTGCACTGAACCGATGGATTTATAGCAATAGACAGGCTCGAAATCCTCAACCTGTTGTTCATACTGGGTCATATTGCTGCAAGCTGCCAGCAAGGTTATGGCGAATAATGTGACGGCAAGCCCTGAAATTCGTTTCAGCATCTGTTCTCTCCCGATGTCCCGCGAGGGGCCCAATTGCGCCCTCACCTTAAAAAACAATGCAAATCGGGGGCCAGAATCAGAAAAAAGCCCATGCCCCGGCATTTGCGGGACAAGGACCTTTTTGAATCAAGGACTTAAAGATCAGCCGTTAACGTCGATAATGGTCCGTCCACGGACCTGACCCTGGAGAATTTTGCCGCCCAGGTCGATTGTATCGGCAAGTCCGACCCGGTTAATCATGGATTCCAACTTTTCTGTAGGGAGCTCCCTGGCCAGCCTTGCCCAGGCTGCCTGTCGCCGATCCAGCGAGCAGGTGTTGGAATCGATACCCAACAAATTAATGCCGCGCAGCAGGAACGGGATGACCGTCGCCGTAAACTTGATGCCACCGGCGTTGCCGACGGAGGCGCAACCGCCCCAGTAAGCCAGCCCGGTGAGAATATTGCCCAGTTGATCACCACCGACATTGTCGATAATGCCGGACCAGCGTTCCGTGGCCAGCGGGCCGCGTGGCGCTTCGGCCAGTTCGGCCCGATCAATGATGCTCGTGGCGCCCAGGGCGGTCAGGTAGTCATGGGTTTCGGCCCGGCCTGTCGAGGCCGCAACCCGGTAACCGAGCCCGGAAAGCACGGCGGTGGCGATGGAACCGACGCCGCCAGCCGCCCCGGTAATCAGCACATCGCCCTTGTTATCAGGGCTCAGGCCGTGTTCTTCCAGTGTCATGATTGCCAGCATCGCCGTCAGTCCCGCAGTGCCAATGGCCATGGCGTGTTCCAAAGACATGCCGTCCGGCAACGGCACCAGATGTTCCGCCATGACCCGCGTTTTCGTCGTAAGCCCACCCCAATGGAGTTCGCCAAAACGCCAACCGGTCATGATGACGTCATCTCCGGGTTTGAAATTGGCTGAGTCAGACGCGATGACGGTGCCCGAGCAATCAATGCCCGGAATATGCGGATAATCCCGCACGATCCGACCCAGACCGGCCAAAATCATGCCGTCCTTGTAATTCAGCGTCGAATATTTAACGGCGAGCGTGACATCACCATCAGGAAGCTGATCATCGTTCAATGTTTGGATAGAGGCATTCACGGCCCCGCCATCCTGCTCCAGCAAAATGGCGGTAAATTGATTGTCGTCGGTCATTTAGGACGCACCCTGCCCTTTTTCAGTGGCGTTCACAAGGCAGGCCATGTTGCCGTAGGGGTGCTTGTTGTCGTGCATCAGTTGATGGGCGTGGCCAATCTCATCAAACGAATAGGTTTCAGAAAGACAAGGGTCCATCTGTTTAGCGAGGACCAGATCATTAACCGCTTTGGCCTGATCGTCGTTGGCAAGGTGGGACCCCTGGAAGCGCTTTTGCATCATCCAATGATAACGTAAATCCATGGTCACGTTGTAGCCGCTGGTGCCGGCGCAAATAACGACCATGCCGCCAGTATCACAAACGAAATCAGAGGTCGGCAAAGTCGCTTCACCGGGGTGTTCAAAAACGATTTTCGGGCTTTTGCGTTCACCAACAGCTTCCCAGATGGCCTTGCCAAAGTTCCGGGCACCCTTGGCCCAGGCACCCCATTCATCTGACGCAGTGTCCGGCATGGGACCCCAATGATCAAAGTCGTTTCGATTGATCACCCCAACGGCCCCGTTATCCAGGCAGAACTGCTTTTTATCCTCGTCGGAAACAACGGCGACCGGCAGGCCGCCCTTGGCTTTGACGATCTGCAAGGCAAGCGATCCAAGGCCACCGGTAGCACCCCAGACCAGAACAACATCGCCTTCTTCAATAGTGTGTGGCGCCCATCCCATCAGCATGCGATAGGCGGTTGAAGCGCACAGCAAATAACACGCACTTTGTTCCCAGGTCAGGTGCTGCGGGCGCGGTTGGCACTGGTGTGACTGGGCTTTTGCAAACTGGCAGTATGAGCCGTAGTTGGTCTGATAGCCCCAGATACGTACTGACGATGCCAGCATCGGGTCTTTGCCTGAAAGCACCCATGGGTCTTCAGGCTCCCACCATCCGGAATGAACAACGACTTCGTCACCGATCTTTACATTTTCTACCTCCTCGCCAATCGCCCAAACGATGCCTGAGCAATCGGAGCCGCCAGCATGAAAGTCCTCGGGTTCACCTTTCTTTTGGCGGTCGGCAATAACATCGACAGGATAGCCAAGCGCCGCCCACACGTTGTTGTAATTGATGCCCGTCGCCATGACGTAAACCAGCACGTCCTTGGGGCCAATTTCAGGCACCGGAATGACCTCACGCTGCCAGGCGTCTTCAGGTACGCCAAAACGGTCTTGGCGAACCAGAAAGGCATGCATGTTTTCCGGCACGACGCCAAGTTCGGGTTTTTCGCCTAAGGCGACTATTTCTGGTCGTTCGCTTGTCATGGGTCTATTCCTTATTCCTAAGTAACGGGTTTCAGTAGGGATGATTTAGCGGGGAAGTCCCGCAAAAAAAGTGTCCGCAAAAAGATCAACCGGGCTGGTGTTGCGAACCAGTTTGGTGCGAAGGATCGCACCTTCCCAACCGATCCAGAAAAATGCCGCCAATTTGGCGCAATCAGCACCGGACGATAGCTCTCCCAAGGCGACGGCTTCTTTCAGGCATCGCTCGACACGCGATTGCCAGTCCAGGAAGACATCGTCTAGCGGTGCGCGGAATTCTTCGTGAGTGCCAGCCAATTCCTGTCCCATGTTGCCGATCAGGCAACCACGCTTGAATTCAAAACGCCTGAGGCCGTCCTTGCCGTCTTCGACAAAATCCCGAAGCCGCTGCAGCGGGGAACGGGTTTCATCGAGCAACCAACGGTCCAGCTTGTGGGCGAAGTAGGCGGCGTATCCGTCAATCACGGCCCGTCCAAAATCGTCCTTACTTGAAAAATAGTGATAAAACGATCCCTTGGGCACACCAACCTTCCTTAACACTTCGTCAAGGCCGGTGCTGGCGAAGCCCTTTTCGGTCAAAATCTCTATGCCGGAACGCACCAGCCGCTCACGGGTTTCAAGGCCCGAGCCGTCAGTCTTGGGGGGCCGCCCTGGGCCGCGCATGGGATTGTCTATGACAGTCACAGTGAAAATTTTAGACCGGTCGTCTAGAAAATGTCAAATTAATCATGATGCCCGGTCTTGACAGATTGGTCTGCGGCCTTTTGACTGTCTGAATAACAATGAATTCAAGGGAGCCGCCGGTTGGAAGCATCAACACCTGCTATCGATGTTCATGACATTCATAAAAGCTTCGGCAATGTCGAAGTTCTTAAAGGCGTCTCCATGACCGCCCACAAGGGTGACGTGATCTCGATGATGGGTTCATCCGGATCAGGCAAAAGCACCTTCCTGCGCTGCCTGAATTTGCTGGAAATTCCAAACGCCGGCACCGTCACCGTAAACGGCGAAGTGATTGCCATGACCAAAACCAAGAGCGGCCAACCCGAACCCGCCGACCAGAAACAAGTGGCGCGGATCAGAACCAAGCTGGGCATGGTTTTCCAAAACTTCAATCTGTGGTCCCACATGACGGTACTGGAAAACGTCATCGAAGCGCCGGTTCACGTCCTGAAAGTGCC